>JAOUFL010000001.1 GCA_029858245.1 Candidatus Zixiibacteriota bacterium | reverse complement strand
TAAGAGATGAACTTGTGTAAGGACATTGCAGGGCCTGACTCTTCCTATCCAGGGTTTAAGCAGCATATTCACGCTAGCGTCAGTTACTCCTAAGACAATCAAAAGCAAAATCGCACATATCCTCAATTTTTTTCTTCCAAATATAAGCATACCCAGCGAACAGAGGAAAAAAGGAATTCTCCAGTATTTGAATTCAGTTATGATAGGCATCAGAATGTCTAAAATTCCATTCTGCATTTTGAGATTGATAAAGATGAAAAACTCTCTGTCCAGTTTGATAATAAAATCTAAAATTTCAATTAGCATAATTTTTTTCCGTCATTGCGAGTCATCCGCAGGATGATGAAGCAATCCTCTTATAATAAAAAGATTGCTTCGCCTTAGCTCGCAATTACAAGTTGAGTTAATTGTTTTCAGCCACTGTTGGTCTCCAGACCAAAAGAGTAAAACCCTGCCCCGGGTAAAAGGTGGGATTATTAGCATATCCCCTTTCTCAAAAAACTTTTCACCTCTTTTAAACTTGGAATTCCTTCCCTGCCACCTATTTTTTTACATTTCAATGCTGCACAGGCAGAAGCAAACTCGATTATCTTTCCCATCTTCCACTTCTTTAATAATCCGAAGATGAAAGCGCCATGAAAAACATCTCCCGCTCCTGTGGTATCAACCGCATCTATTTTAAAACCCTGGAAATAATTTATCTTGTCGGAATCCGCCCACAGGCATCCTTTTTCGGACAAGGTAATAACCACACATTTGAAACCAATCTCTTTAAGTTTCAGACAGGCCTGGATCAAATCTTCGGTCCCAGTGTAATCGTAAGCAAATTTTTTAGATACCACTAAATAATCAACATACGAAAGAAGTTTTTCAATTTTATCTCTTAAACTGCCAACGTCCAGAATGATCTGGGAACCCGTATTTTTTGCTCTTTTAGCCAGGAAGATGTTTGCATCCATATCTCTGCCATCCAGATGCAGGTATCTGAAGGAAACCTTATTCAAAAAGGTAAGTTCATCCGGTCTAACCGGGTTCATCTTTGTCTGGTCCAGAGCCACAGTTCTTTTTCCGCTATGTTTATCCACCCAGATAAACGCTTTTAGGCTTTTTGACTTTTTATCCACCATCATATAATCCGTATTAACATCATATTTTTCCAGCTCAGAGCAAATCAACCTGCCTTCGTAATCATCACCGGCCTTTCCTGCAAAAGCCACCTTGGCACCCAACCTGGAAAGAGCAGCCATAGCTGTTGGAACCGGACCTCCCCCCTGAACTGAAAAAGAGGTGATATTAACCTTCTCATCTAAGCCTGGATATGGGTCCAGTATGGAGATATAATCCAGGGGACAGATACCAAAACCCAGACAATCAAAATCAAATCTTTCCTCGAGCCTTTCAGTTTTTACCTGTTTCAAACTCTATTTCTCCCCTGGTGATGTTCTTTAGTTTTTCTTTTAGTTTTGAATACACACTCTCCGGGAAACTTATCTCCATTTTGACCCTTTCCCCAAAATCAAGTTTTTTTACTTTGGACCCATCCTTTTTTAAAACCATCTGAACCTGATCAAAATATTCTTTGGGAAAAAGCAGAAAAAGTATTCTACTGGTCTCTTTTTTTATAGAGGTACAGCTTTTTAAAACCTTTAAGGCGCTTTCATGATAAGCCCTGGAAAGACCTCCAGTGCCTAATTTTGTCCCACCGAAATATCGAGTTACCACTACCAGCACATCTTTTAAACGCTGAGATTCTATCGCATTTAATATCTTACTGCCTGCAGTTCCGGAAGGCTCCCGATCGTCACTAAATTTCTTAGTCTCTTCTTTTGAGAGGACGTAAGCGAAAGGGTTATGGGTAGCATCGTAAAACTCTCTTTTAATTTTCTCAAGGAATAGCTTAGCTTCACCTTCTGTGCTGATGGGGAAAGCAGTGGCAATGAATTTTGAGCTTTTGATTAAAATTTTTTCCCTTCTGAAATCTTTTATGCTAAGATACTCATCTGGATTTTCTTTCGTCATCAAGCATTTTCTCCACGAACTGCTGGATCAGCCTTTTAAGCCTGCTCCCGTAGATTAAATCGAATTTTTCCATATCCTCCGGAATCAAAGATTTTGCTTTTAGCCTTGCCAGAGCAGCTTCTTTCTTAGCTTCACCCAGGGTCAGCTTACCGTTTTTTATCTTTTCGCAAGCCTGATCCACTATTCTTTTAAGCTGCTTTATCTTCTCCTCGTGGTCAAGATAGCCTTTCATAAATAGTTCAAAACCAAATCTAAATCCTCATAACCCCGTATGGGAATTGCCCCGGAACTAACCAGCTCCTGGAAGCCCTCACTCTTTTCTCTGACTACTGCGTAAAGGGGTTTACCCTGTTCAATGGTTTTATTTACAGCATTCATAGTACCTGAAGCACTATCTTCGCTTTCGACCACAATAACAGCCTGAGAAAGACCTACCACTATGCGATTCCTTGCTATAAGCTGTCCCACGTTCACCGGGGAATTCAATGGATATTCAGTGAGAAGAGCACCACTTTTGCTAATCTCAGTGGCCAGGGTAAAATTCTCTTTTGGATAGATACTATTTAGACCTGAACCTAAAACTGCATAGGTTTTACCCTGTTTAGCAAGTGCCCCTAAATGCGCGGCGGTATCTATACCTCTGGCTAAACCACTTATTACCACTACATCTCTTTTAGCCAATTCTTTACCTATCTTAGTGGCATATCTTATCCCCTCATAAGTTGCCTTATGAGTCCCAACTACCGCTACAGATAACTTTCTAATGAGGGAAATCTCTCCCTTATGGTAAAATAAGGGAGGAGGGTTGTTGATTTGTTTCAAGCCTTGAGGATAATCCTCGTCTAAGATGGTTTTAATTCCGATGCCCTGCTCTTCCAGAAAGGATATATGCTCTTCTATTTCGGCAAACCTATCCTGAGATTTTAGAATCTCCTCAGCATTTTCCTTGCTCATCCTGGGAAGTTGAGTTATCTCCTCTAAGGTGGCGTCGAAGATATTCTCCGGGGAGCCAAAAACAAAAAGGAGCTGTTGAAACCCTTTGGGTCCCACCTTGGCTACTTCCCTTAAGGCTATGACATATTTTCGATAATCCCGCTCCATATTGTGTTATAAACCTTCAAGTTTATCAAAAAATGTAGCGGAAACCATTAGGTTTCCATTTATAGAAGGCTGAAACCTTCCACTACATTACTCATTTAATATAATCTGTTTAGGCCAAAGTCAAAACATAAACTTTTCCAGAACCTGAGGATTATTATACATCTATCCTCATTGATAGGTCAACGTTGCCCTCATCGTGGGTCTATCTTCAAGAGGCCTCTTCCACTGAAAAAATCAAACTCTGTACCAAAGATGGACGAATCAAAATATAATCTCTCCAGTATCTCCTGAGCCATTTTCCCTTCAGCTATTCTTGGGGAACAGGGATAGGTTATAAGCTCTATCGGAATTATCTCTGTTTGAAGTAGTTTTTTGCCTTTGAGATTAACTTTCAGAACAAAGCTCTGGTTATTCTTTAAATCTCTCTGGTCAAAGATAAAATTCCCCAGACTATAGGCAATGAGCTTGCCTTTATATATCTCAATTCCCTGAAAAGTATGAGTATGATGCCCAATTACCATATCCGCACCACAGTCAACTGCCATACGAGCTAAGCTTTTCTGATACTCGGTGGGGTAATCCTCATATTCAATCCCCCAGTGAAACGAGATTATCACTAAATCTACATCTTTTTTCACCTTCTCGATATCCTCAATTATCCAGGCAGATTCAGCTCTGGCTACTCCCTCGCGATTATCTCTGGCATAAAAAGCTCCCTTTGAAGCAACATATCCTAGAAAAGCAATTTTTGAGTCTCCCAAATTATAAATAGCTGGTCTTCTGGCTTCCAGCAGGTTTTTTCCTGCACCAATTGTCTGGATATCGTACTTTCTTAAAAGTTCAATTGTTTCCTCAAAAGCTTCTTTTGCATAGTCAAATATATGGTTATTAGCCAGATTGAGCAGATCAAATCCAGAATAAATTAACCCTTTTATTGATAAGGGATTACCCCGAAAAGAATAGAAATTTCCCGCTTTTTTCCCCTTAAAGGAAAGAGGGGACTCTAAATTTCCGAAAGTAATTTCAGCAGAGTTTGTAATCTGTGCAATATTTTTAAAAGGATATAAATACCCTTCCTTTTTCATCCAGGAATCAACTCCACGGGAGAGCATAATATCACCTACAAATATTATGCTGTGTTCCCTGGCTAAAAAATCATCCGCAAATGAGGGGGACTCATTTTTCTGAAGATTATTACAGGACAGAGAAAAAAAGAAAATAAGAATTAGCAGGAAAAAATTATTTTTTAGGCAAGCTGAAAAAATCATTTTCCAGAAATATTTTTTATAACCTGATAATAAGGTAGAATAGATCTTCTTATCTGTCAAGGAAATGTTACATTAGAACCAGCAGTTAGAACAGGAGAAGGTTTAGGTGGAACAGACCTCCGGTCTGTTCTGCACAGGCTGGAAGCCTGTGCTACCATTTTGGTTCACTGACTTTAAAAAAAAAGATATGTGACCCCTCCTTTTTCCTCCCCTATAGGGGAGGAAACATTATTCCCCTCTCCTTAAAGGAGAGGGGAAGGGTGAAGCAAAAAATAGTCACAAATTACAGGGTGGTGAACCACATTTAAAAAGATGATAAGCAGATTGCACTCTCCTAACCAAATCATCTAAAGCATCAGTAAACATTTTTTATAATTCTTCCTGAGGAGATTTAAAACTGTAAGGTGAAATAAAGGAGGGTCAGATAAATTATTTCTTTTTCAAGCTGATTACGTGTTCGCACCACCTGCCGCCGGAGGGGATGGATTCTTTTATGTGATAACGGAGGTTCTCTCCCAGAGATTCGATCAAGACCTTTTCCATAGTGGTATGGGCTTCACACAATTTGGGGTCTTCAAAGGGATAAGGGCACTTGAAAAGACGAATTACTGCTTTATCCTCGGAGAATTCGGTAACCTCTCCTTCGCAGTTAATCATCTCGAAAACACGGATCAAGAACAGGGCAGCGGACTTTAAATCTTCGGGTTTGATTCTTTTTTTGCCCCTTTCAGCAATATCCTTTCCATAGGTTTTACTTACCTCCCGGATTAAATCCAACCCTTGCTCGCCGAATTTACTGTGGATACCTTTGTAGATAGTATGGATTCTCTGAAGGAGCCCGGCAACGGCGCTTTTATATTTTTGTTCAAGCGGTATTTCTTTGAAATCTACCTCTGGCGGAATTTTTATCAACTCTACCTCTAGTAAATTTTACTCAGGAATGACCTTAAAAACTATATCGTGGTCCCTGACCTTGTCTTTGGTCTTCATTCCGATTGAATCACCGGGTTTTGCTTCAGTTACGTTTTGATGCTCGATCTGCATTGAGTCTAACATCTGCTCAAAATCCGTAGTATGGCCTTTTATATGGATTGTATCTCCCACCTTCAACGAACCTTTGGTTATGTCAATTGCGGCAACACCTATTTTGGCAAAATATCCCACTACTTTGCCAATTTCCTCTTCTGGCATAATTCCCCTCCTGAGAATAAAAGGTTATATTCTGCCGGCTATGGTTATCCGGTGTACACCTCCTAAATCAGCATAGGAGGAAAAAGCATAATCGAAAATATATTTTTTCCAGTGAAAACCAAAACCCAGGGACATTCCTGCCCATTTGTCTTTATCCGAGTCGGTTTTATAATTTTCTCCGAAGGAGGTCCACCCCAGCCTAAGAAACAGGGGTTTAAAATAAGTTACTTCCCCTCCCAGGCTCAGGTAAATATCGTTGTCAAAGGGAACAGACAGGTCTCCAGCTACTAAAAGGGGAATCTCTTTAAGGCTATGCGAAATCCCTAATTTAATCACCGTGGGTAAGGGGTCCTTATGACTTTCAGCGAAACCCTTGAGCTGAAATCCTAAATTATGTATTACTGCTCCCAATCTGGTACGTTCATCTGTATGCTGGTAAAATCCACCTAAGTCTAAAGCCAGAGCATCAGAGGAATGTCCTTGAGCACTTTCATTTTCCAGAATGAACTTGACATTTGCACCTAAATCCAGCCGGGGCTTAATCTTCCTGGCGCAGGAGAAAGCAAAAGAGAAACTTCCAGCACTAAAAGTACCCAGTCTGTTCCCCTGCTCATCTGTCTCTTCAATTTTTCCATAGTTGAAATAATTCACGGAAAAACCCAGCATGACTTTTTCGGAATAGGGACTTATATAACCCAAAAAGCCCGATTGGATATCTGATATATGGTTATTATAATAGGTAATGAAATGCTTGTCCGATAGCTGCATAAGGCCTGCAGGGTTGAAGTATAAGGCTGACTCATCATCTGAAAGCCCAACGAATGCACCACCCATAGCACTTGCCCTTGCCCCAACTCCGACCTTCAAAAAAGGGTAGGCGGTTGTTCCCACTTTGGAGTTTGTCGCCCAGATGGGGGTGGTAAATAACAGTAAAATCAGACCTGTTACTAAAAAGATTTTTTTTATTGTCATTTTCTCCTCGCTTCGAACTTGATCTTTTACAAATTTACTACACCTGGTCCGGGTTGTCAATAGTTTTTGATATTTAAGGTAGTAGGTAGTAGGAGTTAGGAGAAACCTACAACCTACGACCTATTACCTACCACCCCTTCACTGTCCGGTTCAAAATATCCTCAGTCAATTTGGCAAGAGCTTTAGTTTTTCCATCCTGCTCTGTTTCCTCAGTAGCAGAATAAATACCCCAGCCTTCAAGGTTTTCCTCTTCCCAGATGTTTTTGTTGTGAGTCTTATCCTCCAAAACTATTTTCACGTAAATCCTGACAATATATTCTTTTACATTTTCCTGTTCATCAAAGGTATGTGCAATTTTCTCGTACTTTGTTACAGTCCCTTTTAAAACGGATTCAGCAATCCTTTCATTCACCACCTTAAGGGTATTATTCTGAATAAAGGCTTGAACTAACGTCTCGGATAGTTCCTCTCTTATTCCATATTCCTGGGTTTGATTTTCGAATAAAGGAATGGCGATAGTCTTGATACCGGGGAGTCCTGACCCGGTGAAAGAGTAGGGACCACAGGATAAAAAAACAGACAGTAAGCAGCATAGAGTAGAGAGGGAAAGAAAAAAATAAAATAAATATTTCTTTCTCATCTTATCATCTCTCCGTTTTTGATGACCTTATCAACCAGGTTGACTCCGTAATGATAGGGAATCTCCTTGTAATTTTTGATATCCCAGATAACCATATCTGCCTTTTTACCTTTTTCTAAACTGCCGATCGAATCTCCTCTGTCTATGGCATAGGCGGAATTAACAGTAGCTGCGGTTATGGCTTCTGCCGGGGTAAGCTTCATTTTCAAACAGGCTAAGCTCAAAATAATCGGCATCGATTCGGTAAAAGAGCTGCCGGGATTGAAATCTGTGGCTAATGCCACGGGTAATCCCTTATTAATCATTTTACGTGCCGGAGGGTAATTATCTTTACCCAATCCAAAAACTGAACCGGGTAATAGAACTGCAATCGTTCCACACTCTTTCATCTTCTCAATACCCGAATCGGAGATATATTCCAGATGGTCTGCTGAGATGGCACCAACTTCTCCAGCCAATTCTGCACCACCCAAAGAGCTTAACTGGTCGGCGTGAAGTCTTGGCTTCAATCCATATCTTTTAGCTGTCTCCATTATCTTTTTAGATTCCTCCAGGCTGAAGACATTTTTCTCGCAGAATACATCGCAGAAAAGAGCTAATTTTCTTTTAGCAACTTCAGGAATCATCTGGTTTATCAAAAAATCAATATATTCTTCTCTTTTATCTATATACTCATCCGGGATTTCGTGTGCACCCAGGAAAGTCGGAATCAAGTCCAGCGGGTGTATCTGGTCTAACTTTTTGATTACTTCCAGAATTTTTATCTCGTCTTTCAGAGAAAGACCGTAACCTGATTTTGCCTCAATCGTGGTGGTGCCGAAGGATAAAAATCTATCCAAACGGGGCAGAGCTAATTCTATCAATTCCGCCTTAGATAACTCTCGCAAAGACCGTACACTTGACCTTATACCACCACCGGCTTTTGCGATCTCCTCGTAGGTTTTACCTTTTACCCTTAATTCAAACTCCTCCTCCCTGGTAGCTCCGAAAATCGGATGGGTGTGGCAGTCCACAAAGCCAGGAAGAACGACTTTGTCTTCGGAATTTATGATTTTTGTCTTGCGGTCTATTTTGACCTTTGCAAGAACATCTTTAGTTTTCCCAACAGCTACAATCTTTTTTCCGGAGACCGCAACTGCCCCATCCTCAATCAGTCCCAGTTCCTCCATCTCCCTACTCCTGCGGGGAGCTTTTTTGTCAGAGGATAAAGTCAAAAGCTGTCTGGCGTTTTTGAGCAATAAAGTAATTCGTTTCACGTCTTACGTCTCACTTCTTACTTTTCTCTCAACATCGGTATCTTTACTCCCTTTTCCTTTGCCACTTTAATTGCCTCCTCATATCCGGCATCTGCGTGTCGCGCAACACCCGTGCCCGGGTCGTTGGTCAAGACCCTTTCCAGCCTCAGCTTCATATCCTTTGTTCCATCTGCTACGATGACCATTCCCGCGTGGATGGAATTTCCAATCCCTACTCCGCCTCCGTGATGCACTGAGACCCAGGAGGCACCGGAGACTGCATTCAAAAGCCCGTTCAGGATGGGCCAGTCTGCTATCACGTCTGAGCCATCTTTCATTCCCTCGGTTTCCCTGTAAGGGGAGGCAACTGAACCGCAGTCTAAATGGTCTCTGCCGATTACCACCGGCGCTTTTATCCTACCTCTTCTAACCATTGAGTTTATTATATCCCCGAAATGCGCTCTTTCTCCATAACCAAGCCAGCAGATTCTTGCAGGAAGTCCCTGGAACTGGACTTTTTTAGAGGCTAACTTTATCCACCTGCACAGAGGCTCATCCTGCTTGAACTCCCTTAAGACTACTTTATCCGTTATCCTTATATCCTCCGGGTCACCAGACAGGGCTGCCCATCTGAAAGGACCTTTGCCCTGGCAGAACAAGGGTCTGATATAAGCCGGGACAAAGCCAGGAAAATCAAAGGCATTCTCCAATCCTGCCTTTTTTGCCTGACCCCTTATGTTATTGCCGTAATCGAATACCACAGAACCGGCTTTCAAAAAGCCTAACATCGCCTCAACATGTCTGGCAATTGACTCCATCGACCTCTGGATATAGTCATCCGGGTTTTCATTTCTCAATCTCAAAGCTTCCTCATAGGGGATACCTGCTGGAACATACCCGTTCAGCTCGTCATGCGCACTGGTCTGGTCAGTGACTATATCCGGGATTATCCCTCTTTTTAATATCTCCGGATGGGTATCCGCACAGTTTGCCACTAAACCCACTGAGATGGCTTTGCCTTTGTTCTTGGCTTTCAGAACCATATCCAGCGCCTCGTCCAGGCTTTCCACCATTTTATTGCAATATCCCTTAGAGAGTCTCCTCTCTATCCTTTTTTTATCCACCTCCACACACAAAACTACTCCACCGTTCATAGTCACAGCCAGGGGCTGAGCTCCACCCATTCCTCCCATACCACCGGTCAGGATGAATTTTCCCTTCAGATCTCCGTTGAAATGCTTTTTCGCAGCAGAGGCAAAGGTCTCATAAGTCCCCTGCAGAATTCCCTGTGTCCCTATATAAATCCAGGACCCTGCAGTCATCTGCCCGAACATAATCAAGCCTAATCTTTCCAGTTCCCTGAATTTCTCCCAGTTTGCCCAGGCAGGAACCATCATTGAATTGGAGATTAATACACGAGGGGCATAGGAGTAGGTTTTGAAAATACCCACTGGTTTGCCGGATTGAACCAGAAGAGTCTGGTCATTTTCTAAATTCTTTAAAGCCTCCACAATAGCATAATAACATTCCCAGTTTCGAGCGGCTTTGCCGCTTCCTCCATAAATTATCAGCTCCTGAGGTTTTTCAGCTACTTCTTCATCTAAGTTATTCTGTAACATCCTCAATGCTGCTTCCTGATGCCAGCCCTTGCAGGATAAATCTATTCCTCTGGGAGCTTTTATCGGGGCATATTCCATATAAACCTCCAATCTTGAAAAACCAAAACGAAGTCTCTTTGGTGTATCTCAAAAAATTAAATTAAAGCTCAAGCAAAGAGAAGTCAATAGAAATAGTCTATTTGAACAAATACGGATGTCTGCCGCTAAGTTTAGTATCTCTTGTTTCCCTCAACCCAGTGATATGCTGCTTTACAAATCAGGCAACTCCAGAATTCCTTCACATATAAAGACTTACACCTTCAAATTATTTAAGATTTCTATTGACAATTCTTTTTTAATATTTATATTAAATTTTTAATAAATCGCCTAACCCCCCGCCGAAGGCGGGGAGACGGAGGACCCAAGTAATTGGGGCGAATTTCGCCAGAGGCGAATAGGGTTATCTCTTGACCCGAGCCCGTCAGCTAACTTCGTAGGCGTAAGGAGAGAGGAACTAAAAAATCTTTTAGACCAAGAGGTTTCCTCTGGTCTTTTTTTATTTTAGTACCCCCCTTTCCAAAATCTTTAATGTCAAAAAAGCAGGAAGGAGGTCTGCCTATGGAGAAGAATAACCAGAACATTGCACCAGTGGACGGTAAAAACGAACTCAGAAGGGATGTTACAATCTGGGGCTCGTATATGTGGGGGTTTGCGGATGTGGGTGCGGATACCTATGTCGCCCTAGGTCTGGTAATGGCTTATGCACAGGGTGCAACCAGTCTGGTCTTTGCCCTCGCCGGTATCGTCTATATAATGATCGGATTAGCTTATACCGAGCTTGCCTCAGCCTATCCTGTGGCTGGAGGAGGACCATACTTTACCCTACGTGGCTTAGGTGATTTCTGGGGGTTTATGGGTGGTTCTGCATTACTTTTAGATTACACCATAGACATTGCCCTTTTTGCAACTGCCTCAGCCGGCTATCTGAACTTCTTTATGCCTTACATCTTAGGAATAAGCATAGATAGTTTTGTTATATCCGTCGGGCCACTGCATAATGTCAACTACTTCTGGTGTATAGAGACCTTGGTTTTAATTTCGCTTTTGATATTAATTAACGTTCGGGGCATAAAAGAATCTTCTTTTCTGAATGAAGTGATCGGGGCGATAGTGATAATCACAGAATCTGCCTTGGTTATAATGGGATTTCTCTTTGCCTGGAGGCCGGAGCTCTTAGCCCATCAATGGAAAACTCAGTTCCCCTCCTTTCATAATTTTATGTATGGTTCCTCCCTGGCTATTATCTCCTTTGTTGGATTGGAATCAATCTCCCAGGCGGCTCAGGAGACCAGAAGACCAGCAACTATTATACCTCGTACCTCTTTGACCTTGATCTTTACAGTTTTTATCTTTGCAGTTGCCTTCTCCACCCTGGGCTTAGGTGTTTTACCCTGGCAGGAGTTTGCCGAACATATGGATAATCCCATAGCTATATTAGCTAAGGCTATTCCTATAATTGGATTTATGGCAGGTCCTTTTGCCGCTGCTTTAGGTGCACTAATACTTTTCATCTCCGCTAATACCGGCGTGATGGGTGCTTCAAGACTTACCTACTCCTTGAGCGGATTTGGCATAATAAGCAAATGGTTTAATATGATTCATTCGAAATTCAGAACCCCTATGCGGACAATTGTTATTTTCTCTTTCATAGGGATAATCGAAACTGTTCTATCTTTTCTTACTCCTTCAGCCATGGGCACCCTGGGGAATATGTATGCCTTTGGCGCTACCTTAGGATATACTCTGGTCTTTGTTGCTTTGATAAAGCTTAGATTTTCAGACCCTTACACCCCCAGACCCTATAAGATGCCTTTAAATTTAAAAATAGGGTATAAGGGAAGAAAAGTCGACTTCCCGGTGCTGGGGGTAATCGGTATGCTTGGAGTTTCCACTATTCTTTTTATGGTAGTTCTCACTCATACCATAGGGCGGATAGCCGGACCTGCCTGGATTCTGCTCTGTTTTATATATTATGCTTGGTATAGAAAAAAAGAGGGTTTACCTGTTTTTAAGAGTATAAAACATGACTGGGAGAAAGAGCAGATTGAGGTTTTAACTTCGGCTGAGGAATATGATTTATTAGAACAGTATAAAAATGCTCTAACTGAAAGAGATAAGAAAAGGAGAAAGTGAGGAAAGCTTTAATCCAATTCACCAGTGAATTCAACAAGTCTTTTTTTTCAGATTAATCAGTAAGTATTTTTTTGTATTGACAATCTTCTCCCACTCGATATATTCAATTTTTAATAAGTCGCCTAACCCCCTGCCGATGTTGGGGAGCTGGAGGAGTCGTTTTTAAGGCGATTTTTTGTTTAGGTTCTGATTCACAATAATCCGACATGAGAGAGAAGATTAAAGAGTCTATAGGCCAGGGAAAATCAGAGCTGAGGAGGGATGTCTCGGTCTGGGGCTCCTATATGTGGGGATTTGCGGATGTGGGTGCGGATACATACGTTGCTTTAGGCTTGGTGATGGCTTATGCCCAGGGTGCAACCAGTCTGGTTTTCGCCTTAGCTGGTATCGTCTATATAATGATCGGATTAGCCTATACTGAACTTGCCTCCTCTTATCCGGTGGCAGGCGGGGGGTCCTACTTTACCCTGCGCGGCTTAGGCGATTTCTGGGGATTTGTGGCTGGATCTGCTTTGATCTTAGACTACACCATAGACATCGCACTTTTCGCTACTGCTTCTGCCGGGTATCTTAATTTCTTTATGCCTTTTGTTATAGGTCGGGAGATCAGTTCATTCGTCACAACTATTGGTCCTTTTCACAACATCAATCCGGTCTGGTGTGCGGAGACACTTATCCTAATAGGGTTTTTGATCTGGCTTAATATCAGGGGAATAAGGGAATCTTCATTTGTAAATGAGGTCATAGGAGCGGTGGTGATTGCTACCGAATCAGCCCTTGTCATCCTGGCTTTCCTATTTGCCTGGAACCCTGAGCTTTTGGCTTATCAATGGAGCACCCAGTTTCCCTCTTTGCATAATTTTATGTATGGCTCCTCCATTGCCATAATATCCTTTGTGGGTTTGGAATCGATCTCCGAGGTGGCACAGGAGACCAGACGACCGGCTACGGTCATACCCCGTACCTCCATTACCTTGATCTTCACGGTGTTCATCTTTGCTGTGGCGTTCTCCACCTTAGGCCTGGGGATTTTACCCTGGCAGGTGTTCGCCGAAAATATCGACAATCCGATTGCAGTTTTGGCTGAAGCCATTCCATTCGTTGGCTTGATCGCCGGACCATTTGCTGCGGCTTTAGGAGCACTGATACTTTTTATCTCCTCCAACACAGGCATAGTAGGCTCCTCCAGGTTAACCTATTATCTCAGCAAGTTCGGAATCATCAGTTCGTGGTTTGATGCTGTTCATCCTAAATACAAGACCCCCATTCGTACCATCCTGGTCTTTTCCGGAATCGGGTTAATTGAGACAGTCTTATCCTTCCTCACTCCATCTGCTATGGATACCCTGGCTAATATGTATGCCTTTGGGGCTACTTTAGGTTATACCCTGGTATTCATAGCCCTGATCAGGCTAAGGTTTTCCGAGCCCTGGACTCCAAGACCCTATAAGATGCCTTTGAATATCAAACTGAAATACAAAGGGAGAAAAGTTCTATTCCCGGTTTTAGGGGTAATCGGAACCCTGGGAGTGGGCACCATACTGTTCATGGTGGTTTTGACCCACAGCATTGGACGAATTGCCGGACCGGCCTGGGTTATCTTATGCTTCTGTTATTACGTTTGGTATCGAAAATCACAAAAGTTTCCCATTTTCAAAAGCATCGAACATAATTGGGAAAAACAGCAGATGGAGGTGTTATCCTCAGCTGAGGAATTCGATTTATTAGAGCAGTATAAAAATGCCTTAGCAGAAAGGGATAAGAAGAGGGTGGATTTGAAATGAGAAAGCATATGGTTGACATGCCAGATCACCTGACCCGCCTGGATTATTATCAGATAATAACCAGCGTTTTAATGACCATCTTGGGAGGGGTGATCCTTATTCGTTCTTTTTTCACTGGATTTTATATCCTCACTCTTTTAATTGGAGGAGGTTTTTTATTTATTGGAATCTACCGCTTGAGATTTGTATATAAATATCTAAGGAAAAGAAGAAAATGACCCAGGTTCAGGTATCGTTATTAGGAGTGATAATCGCTATAATTTTCACCATTAGCATGGGTGGAATTTTATGGTGGATGCTCCATCCTCCGCCTCAGATAAAGCCAGAAGTAGCAAGGGCTCGCAGGTCGGTTGAGACATTGAAAAGGATTTTGGTACCAACCTCAGGAAAGCCCTATTCTGAAAGGGGGATAGAATTAGCATGCCGGTTAGGTGCCGAACATCAAGCCGAGATTGTATTAACATATGTGATAGAGATACCCCGTACTATGCCCCTGGATGCTCCTATGCCTGAAGCAGAGGAAAAAGCGAATCAGGCTTTAAATCGGGGGAAAGAAATCGTAGAACTTCACCATCTGCCTCCAGTTCTTCTAATCGAGAAAGCCAGAGAAGCAGGTGAGGGGATAATACGAGCAGCTAAGGATAACCAGGCGGATGTTATTGTTCTGGGAATGCGAACCAGCCTACGTGGTGTTCAATCTCTGTGGGGAAGAACAACTGATACCTTACTGAGAAAAGCACCCTGTGAGGTTATTATTGACAAACTGCCTGAGGAAGGTTAATCTTTTTTGAGGAGAGGAAGTATGAAGGTAGTTATTTTAGGATGCAGTAGAGTAGGCGCACTAGTTGCCTCTCAACTTGTTTCAAAAGGGGATGAGGTTTCGGTCATAGATCAGGACCCAGGTTCTTTTAAAAGACTGGATAAAGAATTTACCGGAAAAACCATCTCCGGCATAGGGATAGATGAGGAGGCCTTAATAAAAGCTGGAATCGAACAAGCAGACGCTTTCATAGCTGTAACCAATGACGATAATACCAATCTCATGGCTGTACAACTGGTAAGGGAAAAATATAAAATCTCCAGGATATTATTGAGAGTTTATGGTTCCAAAAGGGCTCAGACATTTAAGGAACTGGGTTTGAATATTATCTGCCCAACCATAGATTCCGCTAAAAAAATTGAGGAGTTTTTATCAGATAAAGCATAATCTTAAGGAGAAGGAAAATGTATGTAATCATTGTAGGTGGTGGCCAGGTGGGTTATAGTCTGGCGCGGCTGCTTATGTCGGAGAAACATGAAGTCCTGATAGTTGAAAAAGACCAGCAGAGATATAATAAGCTGTCTGAGGAATGGGGGGAACAGGTTATCCTGGGAGACGGGACTGAGCTTGATACTTTGATGGATATGGGTGTCAACCGGGCTGATGTCCTGGTAGCAGTGACCGGGACAGATCAGGATAATCTGATCATCTGTCAGATGGCAAAAATTCTTTATCTTATTCCCAAAACCATTGCCCGTGTAAATGACCCTAAGAATGAAGAGATCTTTCAGAGTCTGGGGGTGGATGCAACAGTTTCAGCCACCCGAATCATCGGTTCTCTGATCGAGGAGAAAATCGATGCAGGAATGTTCATACCGCTTTTAGCCCTGCGGGGAGGGGAAGTGGAGATCTTCCAAACCCAGCTATCTTCAGATTCTCCCCTGGTGAACAAGAAAATCTCCAAACTAAGTCTGCCTCAGGATTGTATAATTATAGCAGCCTTAAGGGAAAGTAAGGTAATAATCCCTAAGGGAGATACCATTCTCAGGGAGAAAGATACCATAATAACCCTGGTGGGTAAGGAAGGTAAAAAAACATTAAAAAAACTTTTCTTGTGAATTGAATTTGATTATATATATTAGCTATAAAGGAGGATTAAGATGTCAAGAAAGGTAGCATGTGTTCTGGGGTTTCTGCTATTAGGGATGGTGTTTTCAGCCAGAGCGATTCCAGCCCAGCAGCTTAAGATTGGATATGTGGATGTGGAAAGGCTTAAAAACGAGTTCAAAGATTTCAAGGATGCTCAGGAGAAGTTCAACCGGCAGTTGACTAAATGGCAGAGTCATGCAGATACACTCTTAAATCAGATAAAAGTTTTACAGGAGGATTTAGATAGACAATCCTCACTTCTTACTGAGGCTAAAAGACAGGAAAAACAGCAACTTATTATCCTCAAGCAAAAGGAGTATCAGGAGTTCGCTACCAATATCCTGGGACCTGAAGGGGAGGCAGCCAGAAGGGAACGGGAACTTTCCAAACCTCTGATTGATAAAATCAATGCAGTTATTCAACTGGTAGCAATAAGAGATGGCTACTCCTTGATCCTGGATACCTCCGGTGGAGATGTGCTCTACGCTAAGGAGGAGATGGATATAACCAATGAGATACTGGCACAACTGAACAAGTAGAAGTAAATTTTCTTATGTGAAAAAATTAGTATACCCACGTTGTCCTCAACGTGGGTATACTTTTTTGTGGAAGGGAGAGGTTTGTCCTCTCCCGTATTCTCCGGGTTAAGGGAACAGGCAAGATGCCTGTTCCACCTGTTAAGGTAGAGGGTCAAAATTTTCTGTTCGTGCGGGAATTGGATTTCCCGCCCGAGCTAGCCTTCCATTTTTTTCTTGCAGGCGGGTAGAACCCACCACAAGCGGGTTCTGTCCATTTAACTTTGGCGAGACTGATCCCGCTTACTTCGGGACAAGCAGGGCCGCACTATGATGATTGTGAAGGCGACCCACCAGGTCGCCCCTACCCACTTGGTGGGACAGACTTCCAGCCTGTCCAGAACAAACCAGTGGTCTGTTCCACCAAAAAAAGTAGGGGTATAATCCGCCTGAGGCGGATGAACCCCTACAATCTTCTATTGTTATATACAGGCTGTATAAATGCCCTGACCACACATAGGGCGAGGAAACCTTGCCCCTACGATTTAATAATTAATCACCTGATCGATTTTCCCCTTTTCACGGGTGATATATTCAACGGATTTATCGATATAGCGGGATCAGTAACTAAAACTCTCAGATAAAATCTTGTTATCCTCAGAGAGAACTATTTTACATACAAATCTCTTGTCATCGAAATAACTGAAAGCTAGGTCATACCAGACGATCTCCCACTTATCATCCTTTTTCTTAACCTCTAAACGAGGGTATTTGGCAAAATCCAAGAAGATCTGAGCAGTCCTGCTATTCTTTGCGATTTTTACCACCTCGGTTTCAGGTATTTTCTCGTGGCGAACAAATTTCTCTCTGCTTTTTAATAGATCTATATCCCCCATAAGAAAAGTGTTCTTGGTTTCAATTACACCAAGCCATTTAAAAGGGGAGAGGGGAATAAAATATGGATAAGCACCGAATTTTATCTTTTTCTCATTATCTAAACTATATTTTTTTACAAGAGAAAATGCTTTTTGATGAAGTACTGCTTTAAATCCTATATAAATGAAAATTAAAAGCAGGGAAGCTAGCGCTATACGAGAAGAATAGCTTTTTTTAAGTAAAATGAAAACAAGACCGAAAAGCAATAGACCAAAAATATATGGATCCACAATCATCACCCAGTCAAAACCATATCGATGTGAGGAGAAGGGGAGAAAAATCTGTGTTCCATAGGAGTTAGTCAAATCCATAAATATATGAATCAATCCTCCGATTAGCCCAAAAAGGAGCAGAAGAGGATAAGGAGATTTTTTGAAGAAAACCTTGAAAATTGCAGCCAACATCACTGCAGAAACCGCAACTCCGATAAACGAATGAGAGATCCCTCGATGATAGTTTAGGTAACTTGCCATGCCCCAATATCGAGTGACGAAATCAAGATCCGGTATAACCGAGGAGATAATTAGAACCCATTTCCCGGCATGGAGGTCAAATTTTTTCAAAACTGTTGATAAGGTCGTTCCAGTCAGGGCGTGGGTTATGGTATCCATATATAATTAATTTGACTGAAGGGACAACCTGTTGGATTATCCCCAATTTACTAATAGGTAATCACCTGATCGATTTTCCCCGTTTTGCGAGCAATATATTCGATCGATTTATATATATAGTTGGAGACCAAAGCTAAGAGAACTGTAGTCAGAAGCATAATCAGAAGAAGCTCTAAATCGGAATATCTGGAAAGCGTATGGCTCAGGCTTTTTCCTAAAATAGTCCTTCTTAAAAGCTCTAACCAATAGGTTAAAGGCAGGGATTTGGATATATACTGAAGCCAGCGGGGAAGAAGATCTATCTGGAAAATCGCTCCACATGCCAGGTAAAATAACCCCCCCAGCCCTTCGGTTAAGGCAAAGCTGTGATGTGCAGTTAGCATGGTTATTCCAGCCAAAAGGATTCCCAGACAGGTTATAACGAAAAGTCCTACAAAAAGGGTTATAAGGAACAAGGGGTAATTTATCTCAAGTAAATTAATAGGTATCTTCAAGAAAATTATACCAAAGGCTAAGGTTATGATTACCGCTACGGTGGTAGTAATGAGTTTGGCTATCCCTCTCCCGAAAAGGTAATAGTACATCCTTATAGGTGAAATATAGATATACCTCAGCATCTGGTAATGCTCCCGGTCCTCGTGGATTACCCAGGAAATGCCGAACAGGACATTATACACGTACATAAAAAATGCATTGCCCAGAAAGATATAAGCGAACAGGTCAAAAGAGGTCTTTCCTCGTGTTACCACTAAATACATAAAGACCAAAATCAAAGACGAGGCAATGGGCCGGATTATTGAGTAGATGGCAAAAAGAAGAGGATCTGCCCAGTTTGCCTCCATAGACCAGCCTAATTTACCAGCTAATTGGGTAGTTTTTAAATTTTCCTTTATTCTCTGGATGAACATAAATTTGTTTTTATTATTTTAAAATAAGTTGTATAAAGCTTCAGTCTCCTATCTTTAATGGAGGGCTAAAGACCTCCGCTATATTTTTAAGTAAGGACAGAACCCGCCTGAGGCGGGTTCTGTCCCTACATTGCATCCCTGCTCCCGCTTACTTCGGGATAAGCAGGGAAATAGTAATGTAATTCAACTTCTTTTCTTCGCCACGAAAATCATAAAAGGGCTTGTGTTCTTCAAAGGTGACTTATCATAATCTCCGAAAAGCTCCTCAGTCTCAAATCCATTGGAGTAAAGTATCCTATCGAACTCAGCCGGGAAAAAGTATCTCATCTTCAAATCGATAGTCTTTCGGAAGAATTTGCCATCTGACTTATTGGTATCCACAAAGAACCTGACTTTTATAATCTGTTTTGCTTTGTCATAAAATTGATTTGAATATATCTGGGTCATATCACCTGATTGAGGGTAATCCTTTAAAATATCTCCTTCGCTCCTCAGCACACCCTCTGCCCTGCTAAGGTCTGGGTGAAATATGCTTATCATTAATTTTCCCTGAGCGGTGAGATGTTTATAAGCTGAATTCAAACATCCATTCTGCTCCTCTATGGATAAAAGGACCTGAAAGGAGTTGTAGGGGATAAAGATTAAATGAAACTTTTTTTTAAGGTTGAAATTTCTCATATCTGCCTGGTGTAAAGTCACCCTTTTTCTAACATCCGTAGCCTCTTTTTTCATTTTCTCCTTGGCTTTATCCAACATTTTCTTAGAGACATCGAGTCCTGAAATCTCTATTCCCTCCTTAGCCAGAGGTATAAGAATTCGGCCGGTTCCGCAGCATAGCTCTAAAACCGGGGAGCCACACTTTTTTGCATACTCCAACCATAAGGGAATGTCTGAGGTGAAAGTCTCATTCCACTTATCATAGAAATCTGAATAGGCATCGAAATCATTTTTCATAAGATTTTATCATTGAATGCATAGTTTTAGTTTTTCTTTCCCTTTTAGGAAACCTGAAAATTTGCACTACGCTTGTCAGAGACACATGCAATGCGTTTCGACATTCTATTGCCACCTCATAGTTAATCTTCCCTCTTTTTTTCCCAAATACTCCATATACTTCAGGGCATAATGGGATGCAAAAAGAAAAAATATGGATAATAAGACCAAGCCACCAATTTCCAAGTTAACATCTAAAAGTCCAAACTCGCTTCCACCTTTGAAAGCCAACTGCCTCATTCCATCTAAACCTAAAGTTAGCGGAATTAGAGAGGCGATCATTCCAGCTGTTAGTCCCAAACTCTTTACGGGGAAGTAAAAACCGGATAACAGGTAAACCGGTTCCTGAAAAAGATTAGTGGTGTGCCAGGCTTCTCTGCCAAAGAGCATAAACAAAGAAGAAAAAACCATCCCCAAACCATAAAGTGAGATCTGGGTTAGCAAAAATAACAAAATCAGCTTTTCCCAGCTTATCAGAACAAAATTAACCTTGAAAATAAGGCTTCCAATCAGGAAAACGAAAACCGCACGGGTGCTTGCCATATAAAATCCACCAAATGCCATCCCGAAAAGGATGGCCATCCTGGAGATGGGTGCAACCATATAAATCTCTAAATTCCCGGTCTCCTTTTCCCAGTAGAACTGGGCAGCCATAGACCATAAGACGTTCATCCAGTATGCAGTCATAGCCCCACCCAGAACGACAAAACCGGTGAATTCCTCAGGTGCTTTTAACGCCTTGTAAACATAGACGAAAGCAGCCGTGGTAAGAAGAGGTAAGAGAGTTTCAGTAATGACCCAGCTTGGCTCCCTGTGGGCACCGACTAATCTGACATATCCACGTCCCAGGATGGCTTTAAGGTTAGTTTTGAGTTCGGTTTTCATCCTCTAAGGCCTTTCCACATAAGGATACGAAAACATCCTCCAGGCTTGGCTCTGCTTTAGATAAACTCAGTATCTGCGAGCTGTTGTTGCTTATTACTTCGGTTATGCCGGAGATATAGCAATCGTTCTCCAGAATGAACATTAAAAAAGTCCTGCCAGTTTGAGTTTTATGCTCATATGCGAATTTTTTTACGCCGGGTATTTGATCGAAACTCTCCAGATTGTCCAGCATCAAATTCACCTCGATATGATAAACAGCATCCTGCTTTAAAGATTTTTTCAGATTAGCTGGAGAATCACAGGCTAAAACCTTCCCGTTATCGATTATGGCTACTCTATCGCAAAGTTCATCTGCCTCTGCCATATAGTGAGTGGTTAGAAGAACGGTCTTCTCATCGTTTTCCCTTACCCAGGTTTTTATATATCTTCTGACCTCCCTGGATATCTGAACATCTAAACCGAGCGTGGGCTCATCCAAAAAAAGTATCTGCGGGTCGCAGACAAATCCGCGGATAATATTCATCTTCTGCCTCATACCGGTTGAAAGCTTGGAGATTTTTAGTTTAGCGTAATCCTCCATACCCAGAAGTTTCAGTAACTCATCGATTCTCTGTTTGGCTATCTTGTTCGAGATACCATAAAGCTGGGAAAACATCCATAGATTTTCCTTTACGGTTAAAATACCATATCCGGAATGTTCTCCACCTGAAACCATGTTTATCTTTTTCCTGACCTTCTCCGGGTATTTTACCACGTCGATATCATCCACCAGCGCAGAACCAGATGTTGGCAGGAGTAAAGTAGCCAGTATCTTAATAAGAGTGGTTTTCCCCGCACCATTTGGACCTAAAACCCCGAACAGCTCTCCAGAATTAATGGTAACATTCACATTATCCAGTGCCATTATCAGGTTTGATGTTTTAGAATTTGTATTGTTTTTCTTTTTACCCTTTTTGAAAGTCCGGGTTAAATCTTTTGTTTCTACGGCGTAACTCATTTCTGGAATCCCTAAAATATAATTAAAAAACCGTGACTTACTCTGGATAAGCCACGGTTCTGATTAACCTTTTGTTTGCCTATCTCATTTCAGCCTTTTGCCCATAAGAATGGACAGAATGCTCCCTGTGCAAAAATTTAAATTAATCCTCATTCTCATTCTATCCACCTCCAACAAAAGGCTATGATTAAATTTTAATAAAATAAGATAATTTTTTTTGTCAAGGGAAAATTTTGTTTTTTGCTTTGAAATATAAGATAGTCTTAATCTCAATTAACCTAAATCTTTATCTTAATCACGCTCTAAGGGAAAGGCTAATGTGAGTTAAGGGTAAGTAGCGATACCTACGATAGTGTACCTCTACATTTTTAATAAAAACAGCCATATTTGATATTTAAAAAATATTCAAAGGCTGCAAAAAAAGTTTACAATTCTGGAACTTTAGCTATTTTATCGGTGTAACTAATTATTAACAGGGTCGAAATTTGCCCTGGAAGGTCAAATAACGTGATGTTAAAGGAGGAAATATGCACAAGCTGCAACTCAGGGTTATTATTTTCGTGCTCTCGATAGTTGCTTTAATCATTTCCACTGAAGCTCAACAATTACCTGAGATTCCAAAGACGACTTCAGGTAAAATACTGACTTATCTTTTGAATGCATTTAATTCAGGAGATGAGGAGCAGTGGAAAAATTTTATTCGTGACCACTGGAAGGAAAGAGAGGGGATGTTTGAACGCCGGCTTGGATTTTTTAAACAGGTCTATTCGGATACAGACGGTTTAATTCTTCATCGGATTGAAAATTCAGAGGATTATAACATCTCTGTTCTGCTTCAGGCTAAAAAGCCCACTGGTCTTGATGAATGGCTGCTATTGACTTTACAGATTGATACTCTACCTCCACATAAGCTGGAGCTTTTGTCTGCTAAACCGGGAGAGGAGCCCGGGTTTGAGGTTCCTGAAGGTATCCTGACGGAAAAGCAGATTACCGATTTTCTTGATCGTTATTTAGAACACCTGGTTTCCAAAGACCGTTTTTCCGGTACAGTTCTGATTGCCAAAGATGGAAAACCATTCTATACCCGAGTATATGGATTGGCTTGCAAAAGGTATAATGTTCCCAATAAGCTCGATACTAAATTCAACTTAGGCTCGATGAACAAGATGTTTACCGGAGTGGCTATTATGCAACTGGTAGAGCAGGGGAAAATTTCTTTAAATGACACTATTGGTAAATATCTGCCAGAGCTTCCCCGCAAAGAGATCGCTGAAAAAGTGACCATTCATCATCTTTTGACCCACACTTCTGGAATGCAGGATTACTGGGAGGAGATGTTTGATTCCCACTGGTGGGAAATTAAAACCGTAAGCCAATACGCAGATTTGGTCTTCGGTGATACCCTGCTTTTTGAGCCGGGCACAGATTTTCATTACAGCAATTCCGGTCCCATCGTTTTAGGTATGATTATAGAAAAGGTCACCGGGCAGGACTATTATGATTACGTGCGGGAACATATCTATAAGCCAGCCGGGATGAACAATAGCGATTGCTATGAGGTGGATTTGGATGTGCCCAATCTGGCTATCGGCTATACCAGGGTAAACTATGATGGCACACCCAATCCTGGTGGCGAATGGCGTAATAATCTTTTCATGCATGCGATCAAAGGAGGTCCGGCAGGAGGTGGCTACTCCACAGTCGAAGACTTGTGGAGATTCGATACTGCTCTGCGTAACAATAAGCTTATCAGCAAAAAGTACTTTGATATACTGACTACGGGTAAGACGCAGAGAGGACCTGGAGTTATGTATGCTTATCTTTTTCAGGACCGAAAGGTAAACGGGCAGCGTATTATCGGTCATGGCGGAGGAGCACCAGGTATCAATGCAAATCTGGATATGTACCTGGACAGCGGTTATACAGTGGCAGTGATGGCTAATTACGATCAGGCTGCCGGGATGGTATCAGAAAAAATTGAAAAGCTTCTTACACGGTAAAGACATCTACCATTTAAATCAATTGTGTTCATAGCCTAATTAGTATGCTGGACATTTTCTTAAGGCATTGGTGTAGTTAAAGCAAGAATTTAATTTTGGTTCAATTATTTTATAAATCAACAAGCAACTAATTTTATTTTGCGTAAATCAGATATTAATCTGGTCTGGTGAGTTAGAATGTTGCTGAAGAAACACCTAAAAGTACCGGGAACTTTAGTTATAAGGAGCAGCAAGATTTTACTATTGATTTTTTATTTGTTTGGTGTAAATTAGCTTCCATTAAGAGGGAGGAAAAAACGGTTTAGTCGACACACATGATTAGAGTAAAAAACCTTACCAAAAATTATGGAGAGTTAAAGGCAGTTGATGATATCTCCTTTGAGGTGAAAACCGGAGAGATAGTTGGTTTTCTTGGTCCTAATGCAGCAGGCAAAACAACCACCATGCGGATTATCACCTGTTTTATGCCGCCTACCTCGGGAACCGTAGAAGTGGATGATTTAAATATCTTTGACAATTCCTTAGAGATCAGGGGTAAAATAGGCTACCTTCCTGAGAATGCTCCTCTTTACTGGGAGATGAATGTTGTGGAATATCTGGAGTTCATCATGGGTCTGCGGGGTGTGGGTAAGGATAATTTCAGCCAGAGGAAGAAAGATATAATAGACCTTTGCGGCTTGGGTTCGGTTACGCACAAGGATATCGGGGAGCTTTCCAAAGGATTCAGGCAAAGAGTCGGTTTAGCCCAGGCGATGATACATAACCCGGAGATCCTTATTCTGGATGAGCCTACCATCGGGCTTGATCCCAACCAGATAGTGGAGATAAGGAATCTGATAAAACAGCTGGGAAGGGAAAAAACGGTTATTTTATCCACGCATATACTTCCGGAGGTTGAAGCTACCTGTGGGAGGGTATTGATAATTCATGAAGGAAAGATCGTAGCTGATGGAACCCCTAAGGAGTTGCAGAGCGGATTTGAGGGGAAGGAGAGGATTTATCTGGAGTTAAAAAAAACAGTTGAAAATATAGAGAGTAAGTTGAAAATGTTAGAACAGGTGGAAAAAGTGGAAAAAGTTGCCACACCTTCAGTAGAAACCAGAGGTTTTTATATCGAATCTGACAAAGGTGTGGATTTGAGAGAAAAACTTTTCAATTACTCGGTTCAGAATAACTGGACTATTCTGGAAATGAGAAGAGAACAGGCATCACTTGAGCAGATCTTTAGACTTTTAACCAGAAGCTAATAAGATATATTACCTATGTTCAAAAACAGCTGGATCTTCTGTAAGAGAGAATTGAAATCCTATTTCAATTCACCCGTAGCCTATATCGTTATCACCATATTTCTTCTGATCTCCGGCTGGTTTTTCTTTAATAATCTTTTTATCGCTAACCAGGCTGATTTTCAAGGACTTTTTTCTGTAGCACCCTTTATCTTTATGTTCTTTGCTCCGGCAATCAGCATGCGGCTGATCTCAGAGGAAAAAAGAAGCGGGACTATGGAGATTCTGGTCACGCTCCCGGTTAAGGACTGGGAAGTGGTCCTGGGGAAGTATCTCTCAGCCCTGATACTGCTTTCAGTTGCTATTCTTCTAACCTTAACTTATACTTTGACCCTTTCTACCCTGGGAAATCTGGATGAGGGAGCTCTGGTGGGTGGATACTTAGGATTAATTATGGTTGGAGCAACATATCTTTCAGTAGGTATTTTCACCTCCAGTCTTACCAAAAATCAAGTAGTGGCTTTTGTGCTGAGTTTCGTTATCGTCTTTATTCTGTTTATGCTGGATAAGGTAGTAATCTTCTTTCCCGGATTTTTGGCTGGATTTCTGGAATATCTCAGTGTGGAATATCATTTTTCAAATATTGCCAGAGGGGTAATAGATTCAAGGGATATAATCTACTATCTCTCGGTTATATCATTCTTCATTCTTTTAGCGGTTCGTTCACTGGAAAGCAGAAAGTGGAGGTAGTCTTTTGAAAAGAAGATTTAAATATGGATTGAGTTCAACAGCACTCATCTTTTTAGTTCTGGCTGTACTGTTGCTTATTAATCTTATCTCGGTAAATCTCTTCTCCCGTCTAGATTTAAGCGGAGGAAGGGTCTTCTCTCTTTCTAAAACCAGTAAGGATATCGTCCGCAACCTGGATGATAAAGTTATTGTAAAAATGTATTTTAGCGAGGATTTACCGCAACCCTACAATACCAATTTCCGCTATATCAAAGATAAACTTGAGGAATATAAAGCTTATGCCAAAGGAAATCTAAAACTGGAGCTCATAGATCCCATTAAGGAAAATAAGGAACTGGAGGCACAGGGGTATGGTATTCCACCTATGCAGGTGAATGTGATGGAACAGGATAAGCTGGAGATAAAGAAAGTTTATATGGGGTTGGTTTTTCTATATGAGAATAAAAAAGCAGTTCTGCCGGTAGTACAGAGTCTGTCAGGATTGGAATATGAATTTAGCCGAACCATAAAAAAAATCTCTTCAAGTTCAACTCCGGTTATAGGTTTTCTCACCGGGCATGATGAGGCAGCCCTGGAAAAAGATCTAACCTACCTGAACTCTGCCCTGAGTAAAGAATACACTACCAGAGGTATTAACCTGCTGGATAGACAATCCGTCCCTGCGGATATCAGTTGTCTGCTTATAGTAGGTCCTAAAAAACCTTTCTCCGAGCTGGAGAAATATGCACTTGACCAGTATGTGATGAAGGGCGGCAAGTTAGGTATTTTTCTGGATAAGACTGATATAGACTTGGAGGCGGGAAAGGCGGACAGGCTCGATTTGAACTTAGATGATCTATTAGAAAGTTATGGTATAAAGGTAAATGATGATCTGGTTGTGGATATGCAATGCAGCAGGATTACTATCAGACAACAGAGCGGACATATGACCTATTCCAATATAGTGAACTATCCTTTTTTCCCCGTGGCTACTGCTTTCAACCGCGAGAACTTAATTGTTAAAGGATTGGAGAACGTGGATTTTTCATTTGTGAGCTCTCTTGATTCGAATTATGCTGCTAAAAGAAACCTTCTTTTCATACCTCTGGTAATGTCCTCTGCCAACAGCGGAAGCCAGATATATCCCTATAATATTAATCCTTTTAGAAAATTCGATAAAGCAGATTTCAGCAAGGGGAATCTGATACTGGGAGCAGTGGTTCAGGGGAGATTTAAAAGCCACTACAAAGATATTGGAATTCCACAAGCAGGGGAGGATTCTGTCTGGTCTGAGATTCCGGAATCTACCCTTACCCAGAGTCCGGAAAACAGATTGGTGGTTATAGGTGATGCTGATTTCTTAAAAGACCGGAGCTTATCGAAAAGCAATCTGGTTTTCTTTATGAATATCGTGGATTGGCTTTCCCAGGATGAAAACCTTATCGATATACGTTCCAAGGAAGTAACCACCCGCCCACTTAAAGAAATCTCTGAGGGTAAGAAGAAATTGATAAAATACGCAAATATCCTGGGCTTACCCGCAGTCGTGGTCCTGTTCGGATTTCTGCGCTGGCGTATCAGAAAACAGGGTAAGATAAAACAATTATGATATGAAAATTGCAGGATGAGAAAAAGTTTCTACGCTTTAGTATTAATTCTGATTCTGTGTGCGATTGTTTATTTTCTTGTGGTCAGTAAAGAGAAAAAAACTTTTGCCCCTCAAAGGGTGGAGCATTTCCTGCAATTTGACTCCAGCTCAGCGGACAAAATAAAATTTTCACTATTCCAAACAAAACGCATCTTTGAAAAAAAAGACGAAAACTGGTACTCCACACATCCCGATTCCTTTAAGCTTGACAAAATCCTGGTAGGGCAATTTTTAAACCTGATGGCAAACCTGGAGGTAGAGGATCTGATCTCTGCCAATCCGGTAAAGCAGATGCGTTTTCAGGTTGATACCCTTACCGGGACCAGAATTGATTTTTTTAACCGGGAGAAACTTTTAGCCTCCCTGGTAGTGGGAAAAACATCCAGCGATTATATGTATACCTACGTAAGAAAATCGAATTCCAAAGAAGTCTGGTCAGCTAAGGGGTTTCTTTCTCCATTAGTTAGTCGCCGTCTGGATCAGTGGAGAGATAAAAGTATTATTGAGCTCGATGCAGAGAAAATTCAAAAGGTGGAATTCGTTAGAAATAAAGGGAGTTTCTGGTTGATAAAAGCTGATACCCTGTGGAAGGTTAGCCCCCCGCCTTATTCTGCAAGTTATGAGGTAAAAGAAGATAAGGTTGAAGATTTTATAAAATTTATCTCCTCCTTTAAGGCTGATGCCTTTGTTTCCAAAAAGGAGGCTCTAAAATTGGATATGGGAAAGTCCGTATTACAACTCAGACTTGTTCTGGAAGATGGCTCAGGGGAGATCCTTACTGTATTTCGAGAAGGTGGAGAGAGTGAAAGATATTTTGCTAAAAAGGGAGAGGATGAAACCATATACGAGTTTTCTAAGGGCTCTTATGAACTGATCGATAAAAGGGTGGAGGATTTCAAATCAGAGGATTAAAACTCAATTGAAATCTTCCCTGAAACTATTTTTGACACCCTTGTTTTTTATTTTATGTGAATTTGAATTAACCGTCATATCATCTCACCTTACCTTACATAATAAGAGTGCTGATAAACAAACTACCAGTGGAAATCTTTGATTAACCTGATTATTTTTAAAATAAAATATATGTAACCCACAGTTGGAGTATATACAGATGAGAATAAGGAAAATCGCTGAGAGGGATAAATCGAACTGGATTTCTCTTCGCGCACAGTTGTGGACGAGAGCTGAACCTGCTCGACTCAGAGAAGAAGCTGACGATATACTCAAGGATAGAAAATGGAGAGTATTTGTAGCAAAACATGCAGGGAAACTTATAGGATTTATTGAATGCTCGATCCGGGATAAAGCCCCGGGATGTGAAACGAACAGGATCGGGTATATCGAGGGATGGTTTATAGCACCTGCATTCAGGAATCAGGGTGTGGGAAAGAAGTTAGTAGAACAGGGAGAAAAATGGGCAAAGGATTTAGGATGCAGGGAAATGGCTTCTGATACCACCTCGGATTATCCTTTAAGCCCGAAAGCACATAAGGCTCTGGGATACAAGGAGGTAAAAAGAAAGTTCTTTTACCGCAAAGAACTTTCATAAAATTAATTAAAATAAACCACCTGGATAGTTCTTTATTCTACCCAGAGGCAGGAATAATCCCTAAAGTACTGTTTATTAGAATGGCATAATGTGGTTTTATGTTGTTGCAGTATCTTCTTTACTTTCTTCTTGAGCGATTCTTTTCCCCAGTTGGTAATAGTTAAAATCCCCACCTGTTGCCCAGATCAATGGATGAACTTTCCTCATGTCAAGCTTTCCTTGTGTGAGACATTCCTGATCTACATAGGATTTGATGACTTTGCCGATGATACCTTCGTTTGGATCATAATCCAGGACTTCAGTCACCTCACACTCTAAATTTATGGGACACTGGCGAATCATTGGTGCGGTTTTAAGTTCACCGAAAAAATTTTCAAAGAGCGACGCTTTGTCAAAATTACGTCCAGATTTACTTCCACAGAGATTTGTTTCAGTGAGCAGTGCCTCTGAGGGGATGTTTACGCTAAAGGTCTTGTTTTCGTGAATTCCAATTCGTGTATAACGCTTCTTATATAAACTAAAGAAGATATATTTCCCAAAGTCAAAAGGGCATATATATCCAATCACAAGGTAATTTGGACGATTGTTTACCAATGCTCCAACCAGAACAATTGGCAAAGGACTCAACAGATTACCTTTGAATTCCTGCTTCATAAATTCTCCTTTTAAAATCCTGAGATCTCTCTTACTTTAGAATTTGAAGTCAAAAGTCTAAGAGCGAGAAATGCTTAATTAGTTATTTTGTTGATTCGTGTTCAACCGAAGTGGTTATCGATCACTTTTTTTCCTGGGTTTAGTTCCGATTATAAACATCATCATAGTGTCTCGGCTTATTGGCTCATCCTTTATAGTTCCATATCCATTAATATCAACGAACCCAACAGATTTAAACATAGCGATCAGCTCATGATAAGAATACATTCTGATTATAACCTGGTGTGAGGTTTCCTTTCCCTCTTTCAAAAAACACCATTCGCTATGATTAATAGAGGTAGCGTAATCGAACTTCCTTTTTTCGAGTACCCTAATATCCCCTGCTTGAAACCAATCGCGGGGAGAGTAGTTTGCCATGATCCAGTCTCGATTTATCACGTGCAACATGAATTTTCCACCGGGTTTTAATGCCTGATACATTTTCTTTAGAACTAAGAGATTATCAGATTCTTTCTCAAAATAACCGTAAGAAGTCCAGAGGTTAGCTCCTGCATCGAATTCCTCTTTGAAGTTAATCCTGCGCATATCATTTCTTACCAATTTGATCATCAAATCCTGACGCTTAGCTTTCTTTCCAAGCTCCTCCAGGTATGAGGGGATAATATCAATCCCGGTTACCTTGATTCCCCTTCCGGCTAAGGGAAGGGCAATTCTTCCTATTCCACAAGGACAATCTAAAAACTTATTACCCGGGGATATATTGAGTTTCTTGATTATATAGCGTACCTGAGCATTGGTATCCTTTTTTGAAATCCTGTAAAAGACGGAACGAAAAGTAGGAAAGAAATCATTCCACCAATCAGTGTTTTTTATCATCCTATCACCTTTTTTCCTTAAACTGTTGATTAATCTCGTAACACATAATCCTGTTGTCAAAATAGGTTGGTATTAGCAAAAGTCCTTTCCCGGGGATGTACTCGAAATCAGCACAGTTGATTTCTGGTGCGGATAAATCCAAGAGCTTTTTTATTTCACCGGAAGGATTAATTTTATATATTCTTCCCTCCCAGTGTGAGAGGAGGTAATTACCATCCACATCAGTTTTTATTCCGTCGGGAATACCCGAGCTTAAATTTGTTATAGTGCTGATTTCTTTTGTATCAAGGTCCACTTGTTTCAGCCGGTTATCGCCAGTACTACATAGTATTAATTTATTCTTGTGGATATAAAGCCCATCCGGATTTTTAATCTCAAGACCGCTCAGCCATTCCTCAAAGCTGCCATCTTTAAATCTGTAAATCAAGTTCCTGTATGAATCAGAAATATATAAGTTATCCGAAAGGTCAACTGTGATGTCATTCAGAAATCTTGCCTGAGGTACCGGGTATCTTTTTGCTATCCGTCCGGACTGGATATCAATCTCGACCAGATTTTTCCTTTCGACCACAAATAATTTATTATTTAATATAGCCATACCAGTCGGATTATTTAAATCTGCTACCCATTTTAATTCCTCAATCACCCCATCCAGCGATACCCTGGAGATATATTCGCCTCTCTGGTTGGTGGCATCGTAAGAGCCATAGTTGGAAACATATAACATGCCTCTGGCTGAATCATAAACTATGGATTCTGGCATTTTGAATTTATTTTCTGTCTCCCACTTCTTTTCCACACTCTCATGTTGAAAGATGGCACTCCCATCCTGACACATAAAGCCCCACCCGCCGAATGACTCGGCAATTATGAGAAAAAGCTCATTTTTGCCTTCCTCCAGCGGCAGATAAACCCTATCAAACAATCCGATGATTCCCAAAAAGGAGGGGTCCCTTTTTTGATAAGAGCTGGTACCGCTAAACAATATCTTACCATTCAGAAAGATACTGATAACATCGCTGTATCCAAAAAGCAGTTTTTCCACCTCAGGTTTTTTTGCGTTAATAATTGTCCTGGCAAATATACAGTCTGGCTCGCTTCCGTTTCTTCGCACATAACGGGATATATTCACCAGACCTGAAGGTTCACTGGTGGCTTTTTTCCATTGAAGACCGGATAAAATTTGATCATCCGGAAACTTTTCCATATCGATCTGGCTGATTTTAAAGTTTTGAGATAACTCCCATTCGGTAATCATTCCCGGAGGAGTTTCAACCGGAGGGGGTGATTCAAATTGTAAGGTGCTGTCGATTTTATAGCTGAAATTTGAAAAATAAGCACTGGTGTTATTCGGTCCAAGAACTCCAATGGTCCCTTTACTTAATCCATGTTTGAGGTCATATATCGCTAAAGCAGGTTGGTCAGAATCATTAAGATATATTCTGGCTTGTTTACCTGAAATCTCCATTTTTAGATGAAACCATCGGTTTACAGGGATATCAGCTCCGGCAGTAAGTCCGTCTCCATTGTAAAGCTGCCAGCAATCAATGCCGTTGAATACCGGGGTGTACTGAAGTGCATCCGGATAGAGATTAGCCCGGTGAGGACGGATATAAAACCTCTCGCAATCCTCCACAGACTGCATGCGAAATATGATACCGGGATAAGAGCGAGAACCGCTAACTGCCATGTCCACTTCGATAATCCCGTTTTCAAACTCAACGTCTTTCAGAAAAGCATATCCCCTGAGGGATTTTCTTCCCAGGTATTCGGTTACCAGAGCATCTTTCAAAACCCAGCGATCTGATTCGAAATCGATAATTTCAGATTTAACCTTTACGCCCGGTACAATCGACAATAACAAAATAGGTAAAAGTAACCTGCTTAGTTTAACCATACAGGATTTTTTTGGGTTCAAGTTTTACCTCCAGAGGATTGTTGTTTAAGTTAACTGTAATCAATCAGTATGATTATATAAAGTCAATCAATTTCATTGAATTATGTTTATTAAAAGTAATTAAGAGGAGTCAATTATTTATTAAGTTCCCCACCCGGCTTTTAACAGAGTGGGGAACTATTGTACATCATGTCATTCTAAGGTTTATGGCTCTATCATAAATGGATATTTAAAGTCAGCCGGAGGAACAAAATTCTCCTTGATGGTGCGGGGAGAGGTCCATCTTATCATATTGTGCAGTGCGCCGGCTTTGTCATTTGTACCTGAAGCTCTGGCACCTCCAAAGGGCTGCTGGCCTACTACCGCCCCTGTGGGCTTATCGTTTATATAAAAATTACCTGCAGCGTTTCGCAAAATAGTCTCAGCAAGCTCCACGGCATTTCGATCCGTTGAGAATATGGAACCAGTTAGTGCATAGGGAGAGGTCTGGTCACAAAGATGTAAGGTCTTCTCGTAATCTTCGTCCTCATATACATATATGGTAATAACCGGTCCGAATATCTCCTCCACCATAGTCTTGAATTGGGGATTTGTGGTCTCAATCACCGTAGCATCGATAAAGTATCCTCTGGAATCATCACAGTTACCTCCTGTAATGATCTTGGCATCGGATGCGCTTCTGGCAAAATCAATATACTCCTTGATACTTTTAAAAGCTCCTTTATCGATAATAGCGTTCATGAAGTTGGAGAAATCACAGGGGTCACCCATCTTGATCTCTTTGATCTGCTTTATAAGTATTTCCCTTATCTCATTCCAGAGTGACCTGGGTATATAAGCCCGGGAGGCAGCAGAGCATTTCTGACCCTGATATTCGAAGGCACCGCGCGTGATAGCAGTGGCAACCTGAGAAGGAACAGAGGATTTATGAACGAAGATGAAATCCTTTCCTCCGGTCTCGCCGACTATTCTGGGATAGGTCTTGTATCTGGGTATATTCTCTCCAATAGTCTTCCACATATTCTGAAATACAGAGGTCGAGCCGGTGAAATGGACTCCTGCAAGGTTCTCATGGTTCAAGATAACTTCGCTGATCTCCGATGAATCACCGGTAACAAAATTAATCGCACCGGGTGGCAGCCCTGCTTCGATTAATATCTTCATAATGAAGTGTGAGGTGTACAGTACACTTCTTGCGGGTTTCCAGACTGCGACATTACCCCACATAGCTGGGGCGGTGGGAAGGTTTCCGTTTATGGAAACGAAGTTAAAAGGCGTGACCGCGAAAATAAATCCTTCCAGGGGCCTGTAATCAATAAGATTCCAGATAGTCGGATCTGGATTGTTCGGCTGAATATCAGAGATCATCTGCATATAATAAGCATTAAACCTGAAGAAATCAGCCAGCTCGCAAACCGCATCGATCTCTGACTGGAAAGGATTTTTGGAGTGAGCCAGCATGGTGGCAGCATTCATTATATAGCGGTAGGGTCCGGCAAGCAAATCAGCTGCTTTCAGAAAGATAGCTGCGCGCTGCTGCAGGGGCAGGGCAGCCCATTTTTTCTGGGCTTTCAATGCAGAATCTATGGCTGATTCTATATCCTTTTTGCTGCCGTGATAGGCATAACCCAGGATTAAACTATGGTCATGCGGAGCGGTGATTTTAACCTTCTTCTCTGTTTGAATTTCCTTTCCGTCGATCACTAAAGGAACTTCAATCTGCTTTGATTTCAGCTCTTTTAAAGCTGCTTTAAGCTTCTCCCGGTCTTTTGTGCCAGGAGCATAACTGTAGATTGGTTCATTTACCGGATTTGGTATGCGATAGTTTGTCATTTTGTCCTCCAGAACTTATTTAGGGTTATATCTCGTTTATTAACACTTTATAAAAACCTTGCGGGTCAGGCTGTTGGAGACTGCCCAACAGAACTTAAGATAAAATCCTATTGTCAGGTAACTTTGCAACCTGACCTATAAGAAGTGAAGAGACTTGAGATTAAAAGTAAAATATTCTTCACCTCAAGTC
>JAOUFL010000292.1 GCA_029858245.1 Candidatus Zixiibacteriota bacterium | reverse complement strand
ACCCCCGCATTCCAGACAGGGTTTTACCCGCATAAACTTCTGGATCCATTCCCTGACTCCCTGGGATTCTGTCTGTATATATCTCCTCTCTAAATTGGTTATTACCCCTTCGAAAGTACCGATGTACTCACCTTTTCCTTTCCCATTTTCATATTCCCATTCGAATTTTAACTCCTCATCAGAGCCATAAAGAATAGCTTTCTGGGCTTCTTTGCTTATCTCCCCAAAGGGAGTATACAGGCTGAATTTAAAACGATTAGCCAGTCCGCTCAACTTGTGCATATAATAACTGCCAAAAGGAACTCCCCAGGGCAAAATAGCCCCCTGGGCAATGGATAATTTTGGATTGGGAGCAACCAAGTCCGGATCAACCTCCATCTTCGTGCCAAGACCTGAACAGGCTGAGCAGGCACCAAAAGGTGAGTTAAAGGAAAACATCCGGGGTGTCAGCTCTTCGGAGCTGATGTTACAATGCGGACAGGCATATCGCTCAGAAAAGACCATCTCCTCTTTGCCATTGACTACCACCAGCACCATTCCCGAACCCAATTTCAAAGCGATCTCCACTGAATCGGTTAACCTTTTTCTTATCTTATCAGTTATCACCAATCTGTCGATTAAAATCTCAATATTATGTTTCCTGTTCTTGTTCAATTCTATTTTATCCTCCAGTTCATACACCTTTCCGTCCAGACGCACTCTTATAAAGCCCTCTCTTTTCACCTCCTCAAAAAGGTCCTTGTACTCGCCCTTTCTGCCTCTTACTACCGGGGCTAAAACCCAGACTTTACTGTTGGTGGGCAGGGAGAGAACCCCATCCACTATCTGTTCCGCTGTTTGCTGGGAAATCAGCCTCCCGCATTTATAACAGTAAGGGACCCCTATCCGTGCATAGAGGAGTCTTAAATAATCGTATATCTCGGTGATGGTGCCAACTGTGGAGCGTGGATTTTTTGAAGCGCTTCTCTGCTCAATGGAGATAGCCGGTGAAAGACCTTCTATGAAATCCACGTCTGGCTTTTCCATCATTCCCAAAAACTGACGGGCATAAGCAGAAAGAGATTCCACATACCTTCTCTGACCTTCAGCATAAATAGTATCGAAGGCTAAAGAGGATTTTCCTGAGCCGGAGATACCGGTTATAACCACCAGTTTGTTACGCGGAATCTCCAGATCGATATTTTTTAAATTATGCTCCCGGGCTCCTTTGATTTTTATCACATCTTGATACATATTCATCCTTTTTAGTACGGATCCCAACTATAGATTATATAAAAAGTAACCCTTTTTCAACCAAAAAATCTATTTTAAAATCAGATTACTTAAAATATCAATTTCACAACAGGTTAATTATCTATGGATTAAATTAATTATTATGATAGATCAGTACTTTTTAACCTTAATGTCTTTACTTATAAATAAATGAGCAAGTTTAACTTATTATTTATCATTCTTTTACATGCGACTACCCGTATAAAAAATTCAATATGCTTTTTTTATATCTCAATCTAAGCGATTTCAGATTACTTTACTATGCGATAATATTATATCAGAAACCAGGTTACTAAACAGGAATTTCTTCTGTTATTTTGACTTTTCTCTCATTTATGAGTTTCTACAATATCAATTTAAATATTAAATCTAAGTATATTTACTCTTTTAATTTTGTTAAAAATTTCACAAAAAAATGTTGACAAGCACTTGTTAATATAGTAATTTCATACTTCAAAAGTTTTTTTATGAGGTAAGATAAAGAAAATAAAGTTAAGGGTCATACTAAATAAGGAGGTGAAAGACTCTAACTTTTCTACTGTTTTTGAACCTTTAAATTCAAGGAGCGGATGATGCAAATCAAAAACCTTACTATTTTATTTTGTCTGTTTCTCCTTTTAAGCTACCCTTTAAGTAATTCCAATTCCTCGGGTCTAACCCCTTCTGGTGTGGGCACAAAAGCGCTCGGTTTAGGCGGGGCTTTCCGGGGACTGGCAGATGACTGGAGTGCTTCTTACTGGAACCCTGCCGGGCTTGCTTTCCAGACTAAATCAGAGATTAATTTCTCTTTTATGATATTGAGCCCCAGACCCAGATATATGCCTGATATAACCTTC
>JAOUFL010000291.1 GCA_029858245.1 Candidatus Zixiibacteriota bacterium | reverse complement strand
CTCATCTTTATTGGTCAGGTTTGGGCATTTTCATATATTACATCTATCGAAATTATCCCGCCTGATCCAATCCCTGATGATAGTGTGATAGTCGTTGTCAAAGGAGTTTTCCCCAGCGGTTGTAACTCTATGCTCAAAGGACCACAAAGGTTATGGAATGATCTCAATGGAAATCAAAATATCATTCTTGAATTATCTCACTGGTGGATTAACAATTACTGCCATCAGGCTTTCATAGATTTTGCTGTAACATTTTCTTTGGGTAAGTTGCCATCCGATTCCTATTCGGTGCATATAGTGACTATTCGTCATGACTTAATATTCGAGAATCCACAGATTAGTTATTCAGATACTTTACTTAAATTCACAGTTAGCCCAAAAACCTATTTGCCTGAAAATATAACCCCACTACCCGGAGAATTCAAATTACTCCAGAACTATCCCAATCCCTTTAACCAAACTACTACCATCGGATTTACTCTGACTCGATCGGACTTCGTAAGCCTGAATATTTATGACCTTTTAGGAAGAAGGGTAAAAACTTTAGTTTTAGAAAAACTACCGGCAGGATATAATTCAGTGACATGGAATGGCACAGATGAATCAGGCAAAGATGTTGCTTCGGGAATCTACTTCTATGAGCTTAAGAGTGGAGATCTCACAGAAACCCAGAAATTAATATTATCGAAATGAGGTTTTCAAAGATACCTCTTAGGGATATCATTGATGACTTTACTAAATCATCGGAAGAGTTCACAAGGAAGAGTATAATAACGATATATAAAATCGAATTTGTTTAATCCGGGATTGGATTAGTATGGATTTTGGGAGTTTAGTTAATTCGTTGTCTTTCATATTAATGGATTGAATTAAGGAAAAATTCCTGCGAACCCTTAATTTTTCTCTTGACAAGATTGACACATGGACTTATAATTAATCAGGAAATATTCGTAAATATAAAGGTAATATCCTGGGTGGGTTTTTGTTGTATTTATAAACAAAAGGAAAAGCAGGGATTACTTTTGTCATTAACGAGTTGGTAATTAACCTTTTAAATCCTTTATAAGGAGGTGAAGGAAATTTTTGAGGGGGAATCAATGGAGGTTATAGGAGGGAAAACCAACGTGAAGAAAATCCTTAAACTTTTCTAAAGAAAGGAGAGAGTATATGTTAAAAAGAATTTCCTTGGTAGCAGTTTTGTTATTGTTCCTGACAGGTGCTTCCTGGGCAACCAACAAGCTGGTTGCCACACAAGAACTTGGCAGGGTATCCCTGGCTCTTTCTGCAGATGAGCCCTTAGGTGGTGTGGCAGTAGCCTTGAAATTTGCCGAGCCGGGAACCGACATTATCTGTTCCCGCGCAGACTTCTCCAATGGAATAGCCGATTATATTGCTGACGATGGACAGAGCGGGGTTAAGTTCACCCAGATAGACAATGAGAAGAAGACCATTCTGGCGGTGGTTATACCTTTCACAGCAGAAGCGCTCCCCAAAGGGGAGGGAGTTTTTCTGAACCTGGAATTCAAGGGCACAGGCACAGTGAAACTGGAGGAAACCACAGTTTACCATCAAAAGGGAATCTCGCTGGTTAACATCCAGGCACAGGAAATCCCCTACGAATTCAATCCCATTGAGCTGGTAAACAAAGTCGAGCAGGTTATCCCCAAAGAATTCTCCTTAGCCCAGAACTATCCCAATCCCTTCAACCCTATTACCACAGTCAGCTACGCCTTACCAGTCGATGCTCCGGTCAAATTAACCATTTATAATATCCTGGGCCAGAGAGTAAAGACCTTGGTAGATGACTATCAGACCGCAGGATACAAGCAGGTGATCTGGGACGGGACAAATGAAAATGGACAGGAGGTTTCCTCTGGAATTTATTTCTACCAGATAAAGGCAGGTTCTTTTAGCAAGACTGCCAAGATGAGCATGCTGAAATAAAATTAATGCTTCCTCATTCCCATTCTGCATAAAAGTCCCCCTTCGGGGGGACTTTTTTATTTTAAATAATTCTTGACTAAAAAGTTTTTTTATTTATTGTATAAATAGAGCTAAAATGTGATTCAGGGGATTTGCGATGCGGGGAATAAGAATATTTGTAATATTTATACTTTTAA
>JAOUFL010000094.1 GCA_029858245.1 Candidatus Zixiibacteriota bacterium | reverse complement strand
AACCTGAGAGGTCGCCCTTTTACTAAACAGGTTTTCTATATCTTAAAACTTCTTGTTACCACAAAAGAAGAAATGAACTCCTTCAAAGGAGCTTGCATCTCCTGTGCATTCTGGTATCTTTCCTCTGGATTTTTCATCAGGGCTTTACCCACGATGCGGTCAAAGATGGCAGGGGTTTTATCGTTTAAAACCGATGGCAGGGGCGGCTGGTCATTTAAGATACTGTAGATTAAAGCGCTTAGCACTTCCCCTTTAAAAGGTTTCTGCCCGGTTAAGATCTCATATAAAACCACTCCCAGAGAGAATATATCGGATCTTTTATCTGCCGGTTTCCCTTCTAATATCTCAGGTGAAATATAGCTCGGCGTTCCGACTGCAATTCCATCCTGGGTCATCGAGGAAGCGCCAAATCGGGCAATGCCAAAATCCATCACTTTTATGTTGAAACTGTCCAGGATCATGATGTTGGCAGGTTTGATATCCCGATGTACTATCTGATTTTCATGAGCAAAGTTCAATGCTTCACAAACCTGGATGATGATCTTGGCTACGATTTTATAATTGAGGTCAGTTTTTTTCAGGATCATCCTGTCGAGGGTATATCCCTCCAGATACTCCATAGCGATGTAATAAAGGTCTCCTTCCTGACCTACATCGTAGATAGTAAGGATATTGGGATGGGATAATCTGCCGGCTGCTTTAGCCTCCTTTATCAACCTGTCCTTCAACTCAGTCAGGTCATCGGTGGAGGCGATATTATCAATCCGTATAGTTTTTAAAGCCACCATTCTGTCAATAGCCGGGTCTATTCCTTTATACACCATACCCATAGCCCCTTTTCCGATTACCTCTATAACCTCGTACCTCCCAAGTCGGTTTAAGGTGATATGAGAGGTACTTTTCTCCACTACTGGTGAAGAGGTTTTCTCTTCAGGTAGGGGGGTAGGATTAAAAGCAGGAGTAGAAGAAAGCGGTGTATAAGAATTTTCTTTATCCTCTTCAGGCAAATCAAGTTTCATAGTTTTCTCCGGCTCAGGTTCAGCCGGGATGAATCTTTCTTTTATAATCGATATTTCTTTTTCCAATTCCTTTTTCCTGGTAATTTTGGAAACTCTCTGGGGTTTTATTCCTGGAGAAATCACAATGAACAGGAAAAGCTCCAGTAAGGGGTAGAAGGGTTTGGTTATGATATGGAAAGAAGAAAAAAGTATGAAGTTAAGGTTTAAGACTATAAAGAAGAAAACAAAAAGTATGACCAACCTCTGTATCAGGTTAACATTGGGTAATACAAAAGCGCAGAAAGTCCCGATTATGATGAGGAGTAAGAAATCCAATATCGACAGCAGGCCTGTGGTTTTCGAAATGTTTTTATGAAGTATGTTCTGAACCAAATTTGCTGTTTTTTCCACTGCAGGCAGGAAAGAGGATACCGGGGTTTTAAGCTGAGAGGTGGTATAATCAGTTAAACCCACAAGCACAATTTTATTGAAGAAGATCTGGGGATTTAAGGAACCATCAAGCAAGGAGGAGGCTGAATAATACTTAAAACTATGTTTGGGTCCGGCGTAATTGATAGGTAACCTGTATTGGTTATCTGTAGGTATAAGAACATTACCCAAACGAAGTTTTCCTGCATTATCTATAATCAGTTTATCCATTCCCAGCTGGTTATATTTTCGGATTATTTGTAAAGAAACAGATGGATAATAGTTACCATCGAATCCTATGAGCATCTGCTCATAACGGATTTTGTTATCCAGGTCTCGTATATGGTTGGAATGACCCAGGGCAGATGCGGATTGTGTCAGAATCTGACTGGAATAATAAATCTCTTTTGCTCTGGAAGGAAGCTGGGTGCTAAGCTCTATGGGATCGAATATATTGGAGAGACTGGAGAACCGCATAACCTCAGGATAACGCACGGGAGTGAAATCAACTTCCGAGAAATTGAAGTAAAGAGGTAAAATAACATTGCCGGCATTTTTAATGGCTTCAGCTAAAAGATAGGTACCTCCGGAGGTATCTTCTACTATATCCGGTGGAAGGTAGAAATCCAAATAAAGCACTTTGGGATTTGCCCGGGAAAGTTTTTCTACTATCTGTGCGATCGTGTCCCTGGACCAGGGCCAGCGTCCGTACTGGTTTAAACTATTCTGGTCGAGAGCTAAAATAACTATGTCGCTTTCCTGTTCAATTTTCCCCCTGAACTTATAACCCAAGTCCTGGAATTTCAAATTGTATTTCTCTAACCAGTCCTGCTGGTCAAGATACAAAACCATAACTGAAAAAGTGATCAGGATATAAAGAATAAACCCGGATACTTTTTTGGTCCAATCAGAGAATGCGCTTTTAGTATTTATCTGAAAGATCTCTTTAAGCCCCATTTTTACCCCTCTAGTTTATTTATTTACCTAAAGCTAATCTCTCTATAAGATATGAAGGCAGATTTGCTTTTTTCATCTTCTGCTGGGTCCGTTTCAGGTCATAAGAGACTCGTTTTAGCCAGGCTTTCTTCTCTTCGGAATCATATATCAGATAACAACAATTGTTGTTTCCATCCCGCGGCTGCCCTACCGAACCGATATTTATGAGGTATTTGAATCCGTCCTCAATCGGGGTTTCCGGTTCATCGTGCAGGAAACAGCGTTTTTCACGGTATTTCTTTATAATAAAAGGAGAATGGGAATGTCCTATCAGGCAAACCTGGTTATTGAAATAGGGAAAATTCTCTTCTGCCTCCTCAAGGTAGAAAACGTAATCCCAGTTTAATGGTTCCTTGGGAGTGGAATGTACCAGATGAAATATATCAAATCGGTAATCTATCTTATAACCGGAGATAGTCTCTATACTCTTCTCGCTGAGCTTCTTTCTGGTCCATTCAATAGCCTCTTTGGCATATGGATTGAAATAGCTGATATCCAGCAGTCCCAGAGCAGCATAATCATGATTTCCCATCAGTCTTATCTCCGAGGTTTTCTGAATCAGGCTGAGACACTCGTTTGGCTCAGGTCCATACCCAACAGCGTCACCCAGGAAAAAAGTTTTGTTTATTTTTTCTTTTTCAAAATCTCCGATTACGCTTTTCAAAGCTTCCAGATTGGCGTGCACATCAGAGAAAAAAGCAAAACGCATCAATTATATCCTTTTAATAAAACGGAAAAGGGATTTTCCTATCTGGATCAAATCATCGTTTCTTAACCTGTGTCTCTGGACTTCTTCACCGTTTACCCTGGTCAGTCCCTTTCTTCCCAGGTTGACCAGCACATCCTCATCATTTTCCTTTACTATTTTAGCCTGCAGCTTGGGCAGGAAAAAGCCATGCGCTTTTATATTTACAAAATCTCCTTTTCCGATAGTTATAACTTCCTTGTCTAACGGATATTCTGTCTTATCCACGTTATGCTGACCTATGAGTACCGAACACTTGACCTTCTGAATGATCTCGGAATCTCTTCTATCCTTAGAGATAAGCTCCTGCTGTTTCCTTGTCTGGAGAACCATAGTACCGTCTAAATCTGAGATACGGGGGTCACGCACTGCATTTTTGCGATAAACCAGATTAAATTTACCAATGGTTATCTGATCGTTATCCTGCAGGAGTTCTTCAGTTACTCGTCGATTGTTTACGAATGTCCCGTTCAGACTCTCATTGTCAATAACAACTGCACCGTCTGGAATAAATTCTATCTGGGCATGTTTTCTGGAAACCCCCCGATTATCCAGAATGATATCATTGTCCTGAGTTCTACCGATGCTGATCCTTTTTTTCTCAGTAACTACCCTTTCGACGACCTTGTCCTCATATTTGACAATTATCTCGGGCATTGGTTTCCTCCTTCAGCTTAAAAAACGTATTAATTTCTAATTGTCAATATTTTATGAAAAAATACTCTCCCAAAAAAGCCTTGCTTAAAAGCTCTATTCAATTATATTGTCGTCATGAATCTGGGAAACTTAAGTCTTTCTGGCAGAGTGGTTTTAGCCCCCATGGCAGGAGTGGCTGATTCTCCTTTCAGGGTTTTAGCCAGAGAATTTGGAGCTGCCCTTACCTATACCGAGATGATCTCCGCTGAAGGGATTGTGCGCGAAAACACTAATACCTTGAGGTTGCTTTACTTCAGATCCGAGGAAAGACCAATTGGGGTCCAGCTTTACGGTTCGGACCCAGAAAAATTAGCTCAGGCAGCAAAATCCATAGAAAAATTAAAACCAGATCTGATAGATTTGAATTTTGCCTGTCCGGTAAAGAAAGTTACCAGACATGATGGTGGTGCTGCGGTTTTAAGGGATTTAGGATTGTTAGAAAGGATTGTATCCTCAGTGGTTAAATCTGTTAGCCTTCCGGTTACCGTAAAGATCAGAAGCGGATGGGATGATAAAAACATAGTGGCATTAGATGTGGCTAAGATTGCCTCCGACTACGGTATAAAAGTCGTTACCATCCATCCGAGAACCGGAAAATCTATGTTTAAAGGCAAAGCAGATTGGGAGATGATTTCTCAGGTGAAATCGAAATTTAAGCTTACTGTTTTCGGATCAGGTGATATCTTTTCACCTCAGGATGTGAAGAAAATGATTGACTTAACCGGCTGCGATGGAGTTATGGTAGGCAGAGGTTCTTTAGGCAATCCCTGGATTTTCAGGAGGGCTAACCATTATCTGGAAAAAAATGAACTCCTTCCCGAGCCTTCAGGGAAAGAGGTTTGCGAGGTGATTAACAGACATCTTCAGCTTTCCATTCAGCAGAGGGGCGAATACTGGGGGATTGTGGGGATGAGAAAACATCTTCTCTGGTATATAAAAAAACTCCCGCAGAATAAAGAACTGAGAAGGGTTATCCTTTCTACGGAGAAGTATGAGGAGTTAAAAAGCGCCTTTGAATTCCATATGGCATCTTATGTCGCTTCACCAGAAGAAAAATCTGAATCCCAATACAATATTTAATAAAAAATGAACCCGGAAAAACTCATAGAGTTACTAAATAAAGTGAAAAACAAAAAAATAACGCCTCAAAAAGCGCTGGATAAATTGAAAACTTTACCTTTTGAAGATCTGGGTTTTGCCAGGGTTGACCTTCACCGGCACCTGCGAAAGGGGTTCCCGGAGGTTATCTATGGTCAGGGTAAAGAAGTTGAGCAGATAGTCAGGATCGCCCAGAAGATCAAAAAATCAGGTTCGGTGGCAATCGCAACCAGAATTGAAAAAGAAATTTATAAAAAACTTAAAATTCATTTCCCCGAAGCTGAATATTTTCCGCAATCGAGAATTTTTGTTCTGAGGCCTGAAAGAAAAGGCAGAATGAAACTCAAAGGCAGTATCCTGATAATTTCTGCAGGGACCTCGGATATACCCGTGGCAGAGGAAGCTGCCCTGACCTGTGAGGTTATGGGGAATAAAGTTCAAAGACTTTATGATGTGGGTGTTGCGGGTATTCATAGATTTTTTGCTCATTTAGATAAGCTTAAAAAGGCAAGGGTGATAATAGTAGTTGCCGGGATGGAAGGCGCTTTGCCCTCGGTGGTGGGTGGTCTGGTGGATAAGCCGGTAATTGCAGTTCCTACCAGCATAGGGTATGGGGCAAGTTTTGGCGGAGTAGCACCTCTTCTGGCAATGCTTAACTCCTGTGCCTCCGGAGTAACGGTGGTAAACATAGATAATGGCTTTGGAGCAGGCTGTGCGGCAAGCCTGATAAATCAGTTGTAAAACAAAACAGGCAAAATGTCTGTAGCACCAATAAAGCAAGAGGTAGGTCAGACATTAGTGTTTGACAATAACGGAGTGAACAGACAAGAATGTCTTTTCTACCAAGAGTGAGACTGATATATGAGAATCGCTTATTTTGACTGTTTCTCCGGTATTGCCGGGGATATGATTTTGGGGGCTTTGATTGATGCTGGATTGGAACTAAAGGCTCTGAAAAAGGAGCTAAGAAAACTTCCTTTAAGCGGGTATGAGATCAGGGTTAAAAAGGTAAAAAAAAATGAAATCCTTGGGACTAAGTTCGAGATTAAGGTTGAGAAAGAGAAAAAGCACCGTAACCTGGAAGATATTTTCAAGATAATCGATAAAAGCTCATTTGGTAAAAAGATAAAAGATGATTCCAAAAGGATATTTCAGAAACTGGCAAAGGCTGAGTCTTTGGTTCACGGGGTGAAAATAGACAGGATTCATTTTCACGAGGTGGGGGCAGTTGATGCCATTATCGACATCGTGGGTGCGGTTGTGGCTCTGGATATTTTGAAGATAGATAAAGTATACAGCTCACCACTTCCAACAAGCAGAGGTTTTGTCAAATTCTCTCACGGGAGATTTCCGATTCCTGCTCCTGCCACTCTGGAGCTGTGCAAAAATGTCCCGCTAAGGTATACAGACATAGAAGGTGAACTGGTTACCCCTACCGGTGCTGCGATTATAACTACTCTGGCTGAGTTCTCTCCCAGGCTGGATTTTGAAATCTCAAATATTGGTTATGGAGCTGGCTCAATGGATTTGAAAGAGATTCCCAATCTGTTGAGGGTGATGATCGGTAAAAAAGAACAGGATTTAGAACAGGATGAGATTTTGGTTCTGGAAGCAAATATCGACAATACTTCTCCTGAAATTTTAGGTTATCTTTCTGAAAAGCTTATGAAGAAAGGAGCTCTGGATGTTTTTCTTACTCCGATTATTATGAAGAAAGGAAGACCGGGTATTTTACTATCGGTTCTATGTAATGTACAGAAGTTGAATGAACTCTCTTCTGTTATCTTCTCCGAGACCGGAACTATCGGATTCAGGACTCAGTTTCACTTAAGGAAAAAACTTTCTCGAACAACTGAGATGATTAAGACCAAACTCGGAAAGGCAAGGGTCAAAATTATTAAAGAGGGGGAGAAGGTTCATATTTCACCTGAATATGAGGATTGCAAACTCATAGCCGAAAAACACAATTTACCATTAAAGGATGTTTATAGAGAAGTAGAGAAAAGTTACTGGTCAAATGTAGGGACAGAGCAGTATTCTATCCGTGAAAAATTAGGGCGGAGATGAACTCCATCCCTACGTGGAGTAATGTGAACTATAAGATCATATGAACAGGTAAGATGCCTGTTCTATCAGTGAAAAGGAAGAAGAGGAGTTTGTTGGAAAAGGTCAGATTAAAAAAGAAAGAAGATAAAAGGATAAAAGAGGGGCATCTGTGGGTTTTTTCCAATGAGATTGAGGATTCCTCATTAGCAAAGGGGGAAGGGGAGATAATAAAGCTTGTGGATTACCAGGGAAACTTTATAGCAAAAGGTTATTATAATCGACATTCTCTGATTGCCATAAGAATTTTGAGTTACCAGAGAGATGAGAATATCGATAAGGACTTCTTTTCCGCACGGATAGAACAGGCTTTGAAATACCGTCAGAGGCTCTATCCCCAGCTTACCTCCTATCGGATCGTTTACTCGGAAGGGGATTTTCTGCCAGGGTTAATAATAGATAAATATGAAAAGAACCTGGTCTTGCAGATTTTGACTCTGGGGATGGAAAAATTCGAAGAAGATATAATCCAGGTTTGCGAAAATTTATTTTTACCGGCACGGATTGTTCTGCGGAATGATACCTTTTTCAGGGAATTAGAAGGTCTGGTTCAGGGGGTGAAAATCATAAAAGGGGATGTGGAAAAACCGTCTTTGATTGAGGAGTTAGGCTTGAAGTTCTTTGTGGATTTGAAAGAGGGACAGAAGACCGGTTTTTTCTTTGACCAGAAGGAAAACCGGCTTATGGGAGCTATATATGCAAAGGGGAGAAAAGTTTTAGATTGTTTCTGTTATACCGGTGCCTGGGGCATAACTGCTGCTAAAAATGGTGCCAAAGGGGTTTTGGGAATTGACAGTTCTCAGAAAAGTCTGGAACTGGCGCAGAAGAATGCCAAGCTTAATGAAGTGGATAAACTCTGTGCTTTTGTGAAAGGGGACGTTTTTGAGGTTTTGAGGGGGCTGGTTCAAAAGAATGAGAAATTTGATATGGCAGTCTTAGACCCTCCGGCTTTTGTGAAAAGTAAAAGTAAATTAGTTGAGGGAATGAAAGGTTATAAAGAGATAAACCTTCAAGCCTTGAAACTCTTGGATAAAGGCGGGATACTGGTTTCCTGTTCCTGTTCACATAATCTGTCCAAAGACCTTTTTATGGAGTTGATAAAATCAGCAGCCAGGGATGCTAAAAAAATCCTTAGACTGATCGAATTCCGCACCCAGGCAAAAGACCACCCGATTCTTTTGTCTATGCCGGAGACGGAATATCTGAAATGCGCGATTTTAGAGGTGATTTAAACTGTAGGGACGTTCAATTGAACGCCCCTACAAAACTGCATATTGAGTGTAGCGGAGGTCTTCAGACCTCCACATTTTTTCTTGTTCCCATATATTGATTGACAAAACCTTTAATTGTGCATATTATTTAGCAATTTGGTGACATTTGTTTTCGTAGTGCGACCCTTTAGGGTCGCTTAAGCGAGGCTAAAGCCTCGCACTACGACCTGGTTTTTAAGGAAATGGGTAAATGATTGAATTAACAGCTGAGGGAGCGGATTAAGCGGATTTTTAAAGCAGATTATCTGCTTAATCTTTATGATCTGCTGTGAGGTGGTCTTTCGTAGGGACAGGGCTTGCCCCTGTCCGAAAAGAATTGCGGACAGCCACAAGGGCTGTCCCTACATCTAAATCGTCCGACGGTTCAGTCGGACGCAAGATAAAAATGCAGGCAAAAATCTACACAGTCTCGGAGATTACCAGGGAT
>JAOUFL010000093.1 GCA_029858245.1 Candidatus Zixiibacteriota bacterium | reverse complement strand
AGGGATAAAGACACCGGAGGAGGCTTATAATCAAAAAAGAGGGCAATATTATTCGACCGTTATCCTGAATAAGCTCGAACTGCTAAGGGCTAATCCCCGTGAAAAGATTCTGGGAGTTACAGACGATGACCTTTATGTTCCTTCTTTGAACTTCGTTTTCGGAGAAGCGGATCCCCTGAGCAAGGTGGCGATTATTTCGCTTTTTCGTCTAAAGCAGGAATGTTACGGTGCCCTGGATGAGGAGAATCTGTATTTTTCCCGTCTGATTAAGGAGGCAGTACATGAAATCGGGCATCTGATGGGATTCAAGCATTGCCCTAATCCCAGATGTGTGATGTATTTTTCCAATTCGCTGATAGAAACAGACCTTAAAACCGAGAAGTTCTGCGATAACTGCCTGAGAAAAGCCAGAGTCGAGGGATCGCTGGTTTGAAATAATTTATACAGGGGGGTATTCTTCCATAAATTTTGCTGATTTTGATGTATGGGGTTTTAAATTAAATTGATTTAGTGAATAAAAGTTGATTCATGAGGGTGAAAAAATCTGTCAATCTAATTTTATTGATACAGTTTTGTAGGTCAAGCATGTCCAAGTGGACTGCTTGACAAAAAATAAAGAAATAAATTGTCAACCAGCCCCGCTTTCAGTGGTACATGGTTGACCTACTTTTTTGCCGGATATAGGAACAGACAGGAATGTCTGTTCTACCGTTTTTAATGTGCTCGTCGGGTCCCCTGACCCAGCGAGAAACCCCTGCCAGGTCGGGGGACCTGGCAGGCGCGGTATTTTTTTTAAACCCTCCCTTTGTCCCTCCCTTCGAGGGAGGGAATTATGGAAAAGGATTGTTAACCAGTCCTTCGAACGTGGTTGACCAACGTTTCTCATACCCTTCTTTTCTAAATTAATTTTCACTCCTTACAAAATCCCACTCGCTCAGTTGTCGGATTATATTCTTCTCCTTGTTTGGAGAGATTGAGTTTAAAAGCAGTCTAAAACTTTAATTTAATGTAAGGTGATGTAATTATTGATATTTGTAAAATAATATAACATCCCGCATTTTTAACTTGACAAGGTAAAAAGTCTAATTTATAATATTTAAAATTCAAATTATAAACGGGTTTAATATTATTGGAAGCAATTGTGGGTGTAATTCCATTAATACAGATAAACCTGTCTCAAGGAGGCTATGATATGATTACCCGAAAGATGACGATTATCGCGCAGGACCCGTCCATCAAGGATTCAAAGGGGAAAATTCTCAGGAGCAGGGTTGACATCCCTTATGAAAAACTTGGTCCGGGACCGCGTGGATTTCGGGTGCACATTGTGGACTACGATTCCTCCCAGCAGGTGCTGTACCGTCCGCTTGACCACAAACATTATGCAAACCAGGATAAAGATCCGTTCGAGAATGTCCCGGATGATAAATTGCTCCAGGATCCCGGGTTTCACGCCCAGAACGTTTATGCCATCATCATGCGGCTGCTCTCACGGTTCGAGGCTGCACTTGGCCGGCGTATTTCCTGGGGATTCGGATTTCACCAACTGCATGCAACACCTCATGCATTTGCCGAGGCGAATGCCTACTATTCGGAGGATGCCCAGGGACTGTTTTTCGGCTACTTTCCAGTCACGAAGGGAGAGATTGTCTATACCTGTTTGTCTCACGATATTATTGCCCATGAGACCACTCATGCCCTGCTGGATGGGCTTCGGGACACGTATACCGTTCCCTCAGGTCCTGATCAGGCAGGGTTCCATGAAGGTTTTTCGGACGTCGTCGCTCTTCTGTCCGTGTTTGGGTTGAGTGATGTAGTAAAGGCATTATTATCCAGAAAACAACCAGAAAGTAATTACATACAAAAAAATGAGCTCCAGGTTGAGGCTTTACGCAAGAGCGTGCTTTTAGGGCTTGCCGAGCAGTTTGGAAAAGAGATCAGCAGACATAGAGCTGATTGTTTGCGTCGAGCAGTAGTCCGAAAGCCCAGGATAGATGCCCAACAGATTCACGATTTTGAAGAGTCTCATATCCGGGGAGAGATTCTTTCCGCAGCAGTTTTGAACAGCTTCATCCAGGTCTGGAGAAAACGGCTGGAGTCATGGCTGCCTAACGAAGGCAAAGCAGTTGCGGTTGACCGGGTGGTGGAAGATGGTTGTGATGCGGCGAATCACCTGCTGACCATGTGCATTCGGGCTTTAGATTACTGTCCGGTGGTTGATATCACTTTCGACGATTTTCTATCGGCTCTTCTCACTGCTGATTTTGAGCTGCTCCCGGATGATGGCAAGTATAAATATCGTGAAGAACTAAGAAAAGAGTTCAAACTGTGGGGGATCGAACCTGCTTCGGGAACAAAAACCCAGTTTCAAAAGGGTGAAGTGCCGGAATTGGGAATATGGAAAAAGCCCTCAGGGGAATCGGAAAAGCCTCTGGATTACGAATGTGTTCACCGGGAATCCCTGCAACAGGATAAAAACGAGGTCTTTCGGTTTTTATGGGAAAACAGGGAGTCACTGAAAATTTTCGAGAATGCCTACACCTGGGTTATTTCTCTGCGTCCCTGTATGCGGCTTGCACCGGATGGTTTCGCCTTGAAGGAAACCGTAGCCGAATACCGGCAGACACTTGATATACAAGCCGGTCAATTGCGCAGCGTATGTAAAGATATGGAAAAGCCGAAAGGGATGCCAGACAGCACTCAAATTAGGCTAAATGGTGGAGGGGTGCTTGTTTTTGATGATTTCGGTCATTTAAAATATCATATACACAGCAGGATCGATGACCCGGACCGCCAGAACAAACGGCTGGAATATCTCTGGAGAAACAGAATTATTGACAGTAAAAAACGATATGGATTCAGTGACGGTTCTCCTGAAGGACAGCGTTTTGCCAGGATGCATTTAAGGAGAGATAGAAGGATTGAACCCAAGGAGGAGTGGGAAGATGAGTAATAATAAAAGGAATAAGTCTATTCAGCAAAAGAAACCTGAGCAGGTGAAAATTACCATGTATGATGTAGGTTTCGGGGATTGCTTCCTGCTTACTTTTTCCTATGCCGGAGGGGAAAAGCGACATGTTTTAATCGACTGCGGATCGAGTAGTGAGAAGAAAGAGCATATGACTAAAGTGGTAGACCAGTTGTTTAAAGACAGTGAAGGCAGTGTCGATGCCATCGTAGTCACACATCGACATAAAGATCACCTGAGTGCCTTTGGCTTGAAGGGTCCTGGTGAAAAACTGGGGAAACTAAATCCCAAGATCGTGATACAGCCCTGGACTGAGCATCCTGAGGCTAAAGAAGAGGATTTAAAACCCCCTACAGTGTTTACTGGTGCAGTTAGGCATCTCAAAAGTCCGAGTGCTGCTCAGGAATTTGCAAATTATCTGGTCAATTATTCAGATAAGATCTTGGCTGCCGCCGGTTCCCGTACCCTAAGTCAGATTACGCGTTTGGCTTCATTGGATATCGAGAATAAAGAGGCAATCCTGCAGTTAAATAAGATGTGCAAAAAGCATGCTTATGTTTATAACGGGAGCAAATCCGGATTAGAAAAGTTGTTACCGGGTGTGCGGGTTTCAGTGCTCGGTCCCCCAACCTTAGCCCAGACCGAAACTATTCGCAGTCAGACTCAGCGGCATAAAGAAGAGTTCTGGGAACTCTTTAACCGGCTGGCTGCGAAAAGCGAATCTAACCTGGCAACAGCAAAAGGCAAATCAGAGCTTTTTCCCAGGGCGCAGGCTGACCCTGTTGCGAAATCTCCATCTTACGTAAAATGGCTGATAAGAAAATTGGACTCCGCGCAGCTGCAGAATGTTCAGCGGATCGTTCGTGAACTTGATAAAGCACTTAACAATACGAGCATAATCCTGCTCTTCGAGATTGGAGATAAGGCGTTACTCTTCCCGGGAGACGCTCAGCTGGAGAACTGGCAGTACGCGCTCGAAGATCAAAATCTACAGAAACGATTAAGCAAGGTCGAAGTATATAAGGTTGGACACCACGGCAGTACCAATGCGACTCCACGCAAAAAACTGTGGGATTTGTTCAAGTACCGCAACACAAAGAAACCTCGTTTGATATCCTTACTTTCGACCAGGAAAGGTCACCATTCGGAAGTACCCAGGGAATCTTTGGTCAACACTCTGAATTCGGAAACCGAACTGCATTCGACGGAGAAATTTGGAAGGAAATTGAGCGAGGATTATGAGATACGAATATGATCTCTGACCTGAAATAAAATTTCGGTGTCTGGAATAGTTCCTGACACAACGTTGTAACCAATCCAGCATATATGGTTAACCTGTTTCTACTCTAAAAGGCAGAAGAAAGGTGAAAAAAGATAAATCAGTAAAGGAGGTTAATATGCAAAATCACAAATCAGGGCTAATCCCTGGTCGATTTTCCAGGATGCTGCTGATTGTCTTACTGGCTGGTGTGGTGTTATCAGCATCATGTCCACAGCCTGTGCCGCGACCGCTACCTGCTTTTGAAGGTTCAGCCAAATGGGCGCTGAATATCGCACAGCCCTTGATCGCTTCATTTGCATCAGATGCACAGCTCTATAATATTCTGGGGGCTGTGATCTATAAGGATGGGCGATTACCCAGTAATACCGGGGACTGGAGTTTCGTGGTCTGGAGTGCAAGCCAGCAAAAGCAGTTTCAGGTAACAGTAAAATTCGATGGGACAGCCAGCACTTCTACTCGTTCTGTCACAACCCCACCATCACCCAGCAGGCAGCCGATACCAAATGGCTGGATTAACAGCACGGAAATTTTTGCAGCACTAGCACCACATCTGGTTAGTGGAGTTACTCACGCCCAGCTGGTTACGCTCAATCTTGTCAATTATCCTCAGGCACCAAACCAGGCAGTATGGGGTATCAGCTTCAATCAGGGACCAAACCAGCTCATTATGTGGGATGGCACCTACCTGGGGCACCAATAAGTTATTCAGGTCAAGCATGTCTCGTTAGAAGCAGGCCTGCTTGACAAAACCACTGTGGATTGAATTTAAAGGATTTAAACCGGTCTTTCGAATTATATTTAATGAATAAACAGGAACTTTCAGGAGAGGTTAAAATGAAACCTATCATAGATGTCCACGCTCATATATTCAATGCGATGGATATTCCGCTGGAAGGATATCTCTGCTCACGCAGGCTTGAAAAGAAAAGGCTGTTAGACTTTGAATACCTTGCGGGTTTCTTTCCGGGACCACACCTGTTTACCTACATAGCAGAACGTATGAGGGAAAGATGTATCGCCAGAGAACTTGGCTTAGGGAGAAGAGGATACATATATGGTTTTCTGCTGTGGCTGTTTGGGTTTATTAAGAAAGAAAAACTCAGCGACTGGGAACAGTCTCTATCCAGCGATGTTAAAAATATTGCTGATGATTTGCTAAACACCTGGGATGATATCGATTTATACGTTCCCCTGGTAATCGATTATGAATACTGGTTCAAAAACACCATTGACAACAACATCAAAGACCAAATCGATTATATTTACGATGAAGTCATACTTCCCCATAAGGGTAAAATACATCCTTTTGCTCCTTTCGATCCAGCACGAGAACTGGTATTCAGAAAAGGAATGAACAATCCTGACGGGCAGATGGAAAAAAATAGTTCCCTTCAATTGTTGAAAAAGGCTATTGAGAAAAAAGGGTTCATCGGAGTAAAATTGTACAACTCTCTGGGGTATAAACCGTTCAATAACCAGTCTGTGGATAAAGAAAGGGAGCGAGTTGCCGTACGTAATGAAAAGATGCAGTATCTGTTTAAGGGTGTAGAATACGATGAAGTGTTATTGGAGCTGTACGATTACTGCATTGAAAACGGGATTCCACTTACTACACACTGCGGTATGTATGGTATCGAGTCCTATCCCGATGCAAGTTTTGATTTCGGTAAAGCTGTATTCTGGCGAGATGTTCTGGGACAGGAGAAATATAAAAAGCTTCACCTGAACTTAGCACATTTTGGCTGGAACCTGAAAGAAGGATACCATGGGGAAAATAGCTGGGTTAAAGATATCTGCGAGATGATGAATGAATTTGATTATCTTTTTACAGATGTTGCCTGTCACAACGTTGTAGCTTATAGAAGCAGGTGGAAGTATATTTCTGATTATAAGGAAATATGCCATGATTATCCGGTAGTGAAAAAACGGCTACTTTTTGGCATTGATTGGCATATCATAAAACGGTTGAGGAATTATAAGAACTTTAAGAGTAAGTACGTCCAGGTCCTGAAGCATCACAATCTTTTTACGGACGATGAAATAGGCGATTTTCTTGGTGGGAATGCACTTAATTTCCTGGGACTGCTGCCGGGAGGGAAAAACAGGGCAAGGTTGGAAAAATTCTACGATGACAATAATATCGATAAACCGGAATGGTTTAGGAACACTTAGTATCTTTTGGTGAATTTAATCTAAATATAGTTTCTTTTACCCACCGCAATTCAAGTGTCAAGAAAATAAAAAAGGGCTGTTTATTTGCTTGGAAAAAGCATTGGTTATGATTTTATTAAATCAGTTAAGCTAATGGTAACCTAAAAACTAAAGGACTTTTGTTATGAGAAGCATAAGAAAAGCATCAAGGAATTCTGCAAGAGGTATATTTATTATACTTATCAGCTGTTTTTGTTTATATATACCGCTTTACACTTCAGGATCAAATGATCAAAATGTGGGGGAAAAATCAGGGATCGTTAATACTGACAGCGGTACAATAATTAAATCTGGGGAATTAGTGTTTCATCAACCCGTGGAAGATGGTGGATACAACTGGTTTACCTACGTTCCGAAATCCATTAACAAAAAAGAGATCAATTATATCTGGATTACTGGATTGCATGGAAATTTTGTAACTGATGATTATGATACGATTACTAACGAATCAAGAGAACAGGCACAAAGCAGAATGGAATGGGCTGAAAAACATAGGCTGATTATGTGTGTTCCTGTTATCCCGCGCCCAAGAACAAATTATGTCTATACAGTTGCTTTTCCTACAGAAGTATTCTTAAAAAATACTGATAAATTCTGCCAACGGTCGGATTTAAAAGTAAATATGATGGTTGACGAATTCACTAATAGATTGCGTAAAGAAGGTTATAGAGTTTCCGATAGAATATTAATTGACGGATTCTCTGCAGGTGCTATGTTCGCTCAACGTTATGCGCTTCTGCACCCTGATCGTGTTTTAGCTATCGCAATCGGGCAATGCGGCGGGGCTATGACCCTTCCATCCGAAACATATGATACTACTAAATTGAACTGGCCAGTAGGTGTCAATGATTTTTTACCCCTCACCGGTAACCAGTTTGATTTTAATTCTTATAAGGAAATAGCACAATTTGTTTATATAGGGGAGATGGACAGTACAAATTCAACTTTAGCACACATAGGTGAATTATGGCATTCAGAGGGTCAAATAGAATTCTTGAAAAAATCCTTTGGAAATACGGATCCGATCAGGATAGCAAATCAGTCAAAATACCTAAAAGATTTAGGATGTAATATAACTTTTAAAATCAATCCCGGAATAGGCCACAGAATAACAAAAGAGATTTTTGAGAGCATATTTATTTTTTTTAACGAGGTTATAACTGAGCATCAGTCTTTGATAAAGGAATAAATGAATTAACCAATAGCTGAATCTACCTGAACTGCTATTTTCAAAAAAATTATAAGATTTAAAAAATAAATAAAAGGTGGTTTATTTGCTTGAAAAAAGCCATGATACTGATTTTATTAAGTAGATAAACTGTTGTTAAGCTACTGACTATTGTTAACTGAGGTACTATGTCGGAGTTATTAAAATTAATTATTTTTGTGGTCGCAACTGGTGGGCTGGTCTGTTTTTCCTGGAAATCACTACCCAATCCCCGTTCTCATGGCTTTTACCGTTTTTTCGCCTTTGAAGCGATCCTGATTATAGTCCTGCTAAATATCGATTACTGGTTTTATGAACCTTTTAGTCTCCATCAGGTAATTTCCTGGGTCCTGCTAATCGCCTCCTTGTTTCTGGTCGTTCACGGTTTTCAATTATTGCGTATAGTGGGTAAACCCGGAAGCGAGCGGAACGATGCATCGTTGATAGGCATAGAAAAAACGACTGAATTGGTAAAGGTAGGAGCTTATCGCTACATTCGGCATCCTATGTACAGCTCGGGGTTATGTGGAGCCTGGGGAGTGTTTTTCAAACATCCTTCCTGGGTAGGTTTTTGCCTGGTTGTGATTACTACTTTCTTTTGGACAATAGCTTCTAAGATAGAAGAAGCTGAGAATATAAGCTTTTTTGGTACCGTATATCAAGACTATATGAAACAGACCAAGATGTTTATACCATTTTTGTTTTAACAGCGATATAAGAAAAAGCTAATTTAGTTCCCTCTCCCCTTTTGGGAGAGGGGAATGGTTTTTTCACCCTCCCTTTATCCCTCCCCTACAAGGAGCGAAGCGTTCGTAGGACCGTAAAGCTTTTATCGGCCATCAAGGGAGGGAATTAAAAGAAAAGGATTGTAAACAAGTTCCTTGGACGAAACAAAGGAGTCAAAGAATGATGGAGAAATTTGATTTTTTGTTGGGAGATTGGAGTCTCGAATATAGAGTTCCAAAAAGCGCATTCAGTGAAGCCGCCACAGGTACCGGGAATGGAACGTTTAAAAGAGCACTGGATGATAAGTATGTTTACTTTGATTACACCTCGTCTGTAAATGGACAAGAAGCAAAAGCACATGCTATTTTTGCCCGGGATGAAAAAACCAAGATATATCGCTTCTGGTGGTTTGAAAGCTCAGGGAATTTCTTAACCGCAACCTGCAATTTCGTTAATGAGAAAACCCTGTTTATGAACTGGCACGATACCTTGCTAATCCAGACTTTT
>JAOUFL010000092.1 GCA_029858245.1 Candidatus Zixiibacteriota bacterium | reverse complement strand
GGCAGGGTTTTCTGAGCTTTTAAATAAAAATGCTGCCTGCCGATTAATACCCCTTCCCTGACCTGCAGGGTTGCCACACACACATCCATATCATCTCTGGCAAAAGCGATGATATCCCTGTCGATCATACTTTTTTCCACCATCTTCTGTTTTTGCGCTATACTTTCCACCGCTTTAAGCTGGTCTCTGACCCTGGCTGCCTCTTCAAACCTCTCCTGCCGGGCTAATCTGTTTATCCTCTGTTTCAATTGCTCGATTAAGACTCTGTTTTTGCCGGACAGGAATAAAATCACCGCATTGATCATCTCGCGGTATTCTTTTTCCGAGACCAGTCCTTCGCAGGGACCCTCACACCTCTTGATCTGGTAATCCAGACACAGCCTTATCTTTCGACTGGAGGGCAGGGCATAATTACAGCTTCTTATCGGAAAAAGACGTTTGATCAATCTCAGGGACTGCCTCATCCCTTTAACGTTAGTATAGGGACCGAAATATCTGGCTTTATCCTTTGCGGGTCTTCTGACTACCAGAAGGCGGGGAAAAGGTTCATCCGTGGTTACTTTGAGATAGGGGTATCTTTTATCGTCTTTTAAATTAACGTTATACCGCGGTTTGTGCTCCTTGATCAGATTAGACTCCAGTATCAGCGCTTCCATTTCCGAATCGGTAACCATAACCTCGAAATCATTTATGCGTGAAATCAAGGCTGAGGTCCGCGGGTGTTCTATTTTATCACTGAAATACGTCCTGATCCGGTTTTTCAAGGATTTGGCTTTACCCACATAGATGATCTCATCTTTTTTATCCTTCAAAAGATAAACCCCGGGCTGAGACGGAAGGTTTTCTAATCTGGTTTTCAGGTCCATATCTTTTCCATACGTTGAGAATCTGATTTTAATATAAACCATATAATATAAAGTGTGTAACAAAAAATGTTAAGTTCACAATGCCAGAGCGGTATTCCCTCATCACAATTAACTTGACCTGACAGTCGAAAAAAGTTACCCTTAGAAGAGCTAAATTTATGGAGGTAATTTATGGACACACCTATCAGGGATAAATTCATCCATCTCTGGAAAAAATATTTTAATACAGCCAAGCTGCCTGTCTCCTTTTATTATAAAGAGGAAAAAGGCACTGTGGAGGAGGTCGAACCTGCTTCCGGACACAGGTGTATGATTTGCGATTTAGCCAGGGTGAGGAAGGGAGGCTCCCTTTGTTTTAGTGCTGACTCCATCGGCTGTGGAGGTGGAAAAAGGTATTCAGGATTTGTTAGGGAGCTTATGCCGGATTTCGAATATTTCCTCTCCTGCGGTATTCCGGGGAAGCTTGAAGGGGAGCGCTACAAAAAATCACCCGAACTGGTCAGGAAAGCGATGAAAAAGCTACCACGGTTTACAGCACCTGCCAGATATATAGTTTTTAAAAGATGGGATAAACTTGAGGAAAAAGATAACCCTGAAGTCGTTGTCTTTTTCTCATCACCCGATGTGCTCTCAGGGCTTTTTACCCTGACAAACTTTGATCAGATAGACCCCAATGGTGTATTTACTCCCTTTGCTGCTGGTTGCGGTTCTATTGTGCAGTTCCCGTATCTTGAAAAGGATTCCACCCGGCCCAGAGGTGTTTTGGGAATGTTTGATGTCTCTGCACGCCCCTGCGTTCCTCAAAACATCCTTACCTTCTCGGTTCCCATTACAAAGTTTATGCGGATGATTGAGAATATGGAAGAGAGTTTCCTTGTAACCACTTCATGGGAAAAAGTGAGTAAGAGAATAAGTCAAGAAAGAACTGAAGAAGAAAAAAACCTGTAAGGTTTGATTCATTTTACACTAAAAAAGCGAGAGTAAAAAATACAGACAACCGCGAAGGATCTGCCTGAAAGATACCAGGATAGGTATAGATGGATGGAATTGTTTATACTACTCAACTCCAGACTGTTTTTAATATCCTGGTGAGGACCCGCTTTTGAAAAGATAATTAATCAGATAGACTACATCGCTTACTGATATATCAGTATCACAATTAACGTCTCCTGATTCCAGAGGTACAGGTTTAGATCCCCCTTTGAAAAGATAGTTTATCAGATATATTACATCTGAAACTGTTATCTCTTTATCAGCATTAGCATCTCCAGCCATAAAAGGAGTTAGCACCTGTGCAGTATCATAATCGTTACTATATTGAATCAGTTCCCTTTCACTCGATAAGACCATACTTGATAATAGTACTGGGTTAGGGGGTCTAAGCCTGAATCCTCAAAGCTTTCGGTGGTATCGTTGCACACCAGCTCTCCCTCTCCCCTTTTCCAGAATAGAGAATCGTTCCTCTCGATGACCACTCCATCTGCAGAGGAAGGTTTATTCCAGCTTAAAGTTACAGTGCTGCAACTTATGGCTTCTGCTGTGAATTGGGCTGGAGAAAGTGGTTTGGTCAAGAACATCAATTCATCACCCTCACCCCAACCAACCATATTATGCGCTTTAGCTTTGAAGTAATAAAGTGTGCCTTCTGTAAGTCCAGTAAGTTCTTTGCTGTATTCAGAACCATTAGAAAATACTCCTAAAGACTCCCTGTTAGCATAAGGCTCACCAGAGTCAGTATCCCAGAAAAACCAGCAGCTTGCTTCATATCCTGCATCATCTTCCAGATAACCGTGAATAGTTGCGCTGGTCTCCTCCTCATATGTTGCAGGATTGGTAGAAACCAGCGGATTGGCTACAACCGCTTGTCCTTCATAAGGAATATAATTATGCTTGGTTACAGTCACATACATTACCCCATTTGTAGAGGGGGAGGGATAGAAGGTTTTATCCCCACTGCTATTGGTATTACCTCTCAGATATACCTCATCCCCTTTCCATAAACAGACATAAGCTTTATCTACCGGCGTATGAGTTGACGAATCTTCCACATGTACTGTAAAGGAAGAAGTTCCTACCGAAAACACATACGGAAAACTTACTGCAAAACTATCTGGTTCATCTGTCCAGATTGACATCTCGGGTTCACCTAAAAGATTAAAGATCCATTCAACATACATATCTAAGTTATATCCTTGACTATATCTATGTTTGCTATATGCTAAAATTTGCCCAAGGTTATATTTGTTAAAGTACATTAAACTTTGCCACCAATAATAATCCAGGAGGGGGGAAAGACTTAATAATTCTAAATTACTAAATAAACTTGCGTAGGTACTGCCAAAGAAAGCAACTCCTGCCTGATCGGGATTATATTCCACGAAATGTTCAGCAATACATTCATGGTATCGAGAGTTCATCTTATTTGTAGAGCAACCACTGGATACTATTATAGACAGTTTGCCATCATTTGTCAGGCTATCCACATGGGAGTTTTTTATACCCAACCCATAGTGCTTCCAGTAGCCTGTACACATTAAATCATCAAATGCATGGTCCGAGTGATTAACCAGGTGCTGCCCTGCATTTAAGGCATTGATAGCTGCTGTTAGATGATCCCCCTCGTGACTATCATACACTTTGGTCACATTGAATCTTGAAGGGATAGGGGCATCCTTTTCGATATACTCTTTCAGTTCCTCCCATTTTATATATTTATTAGGATCCATACCTATAAACAGAACATTCAGAAGATAATCTGTGCGGGGTGGATTTTTCTCGTATCTTAAGACTTTATTTACAAATGTTGTAATCGTCTCAGTGCTGCTTACCGGTATTCTGCCCACAAAAACTTCATGTATCCAATCATCGTCATAGTCAGAATAATACTGATCGCTGATAGCTTCACTCCAATAGTTTCTGTACTCAAATGGGACGATCGTTTCTTCGCCTCCTATAAGGAAATAGATTGTGCCCCAGCTTGAATGGGCATCTATGATGAAGTTGCGTATCTTCTTCTGGTCGGTACTACCAGAGTAGATAGAGTAAATATCGGTAACCGTAACCACTGTATCGGTCAAACCTCTCTTAATATGCCAGTCAACAAGAGGTTGGAAGAAAGGGACAAAGGGGGAAGAGGTAATGATTACATGATTGAAGGAACCATTCGGTAAAAAATTTGTGAGCTTTGCTTTTAAACCAGTGTTCAATTGCACATCCTCTGGATTCACCACCAAATCTTCAATCATTTGCTGGTAAACCTCCCTGCTTGACTGTGATATATTAGGTGAGAGATAATCACCACATTCATATCCATAGGTACCTTCTATTTCAAGTGTTAGCGAAGAGTAAAAAACAAGCCTTTTCTCAGAGGGAATATATTGTAGCGGGTATACCAGAATATGAGCAATACCCTGACCAGCCAGGTCACTCTGTCGGATGAATTGAGCCAGCTTAGCTGGATAGGGTTGGATTGAGGAATAGACCTGCTGGTCAGGTCCCACAAACTCTATCTCCTCTTCTGTAAAATTCATACTCATTGGCGGCTGATTAGGAATAATCATATACTTACCAGGAAGTTCCTCAGCTTTCTCATCAATAACCCGTACTTCTCTCACACTTAATCCTGGTGGCAGTGCTATCATTATCTCCTTCAGGGGTAGCATTGGTTTTGCTACATCTTTAACAGAGGTTGCGTCTTTTAGTAATACCCGATCATACCCCAAGAGGTTATCAAAGGAAAGCTCCTCTCTGGAGAATTCGGTTACATATTGCAACCTGTAGCCAACATCTGAGGAGATTATTGAGGGTATGGTTATTATGAGCAATAAGATGCAACATCCAAACAATAATCTCGATTTATTCATTATCTTCCACTCCTTATAGATAAGTATAAGATAGCTTTAAGAACATTACTCTTTTTATTATATACTTAGTTCTACTCTGGATAGATAGAACCTACACCCTTATAAGGCTCTTTCTTGCCTTTTATAACAAATTAACGTAAAAAAATTATTTGTCAATAATAATCCTTTATTAAACAGTAAGTTTTCCTCTAATTCCTTACTTATTTTTGTTTAAGAGCTTAGACTATATTAAGTGGGTTCTTTAACTGCTGGGAATAATTAACATTAACTTTTTTTAAACATATGGCTGAATTCCTCTTAAACCTGGTAGGCAACAGAAAAAAGACTTAGAATCCCTTTTTGTGTTAAGGAATATAGCGAAAAGATATTTACATAGCTAATAACAACTTAAGGATTCCCAGCCACTTGAAAAAAAGAAATCAATTTACGCTTTTTGCTGAACAGTAAGTAATCCAATAGACTGATGACCAGGAGAATCACGAAGGACATCAGGAGCAGATTGATACCCACATTCAGATGAGCAAAAAACCCTGCTATAGAATTTCCAAAAACCAGGATTGCTTTAAAGAAAGGCGACGGAATAACGGAGATCGTCTGGATAAACCATTTCCAGTTGAGCAGGTAAATCGCTATGCTGATTACTACCAGGATGCTAAAGGCCGACATTATAATGGTGGCGTACCTGGTTTGAGACACTGGGATTTCTACGTCGGGCAGCCTTGACATAACCGATTCTGCAAAATTCGGGGAAAGCTCAAAACCCCTCTCTGCCTTTAATTCAGCATACAAACTCTTATATTCTCTCAGGTTATTCCTGCAGAGTTGACAGGTTCTCAGGTGTTCTTCCATATATCCGGATTCTGCAGGATGTCTTTCATCCAGGTAATCCTGAAACTCTTCATCAGTTAGATGTTTTGAATTCATAAATTCTCCTTCTGATATTTCGAAGTTAATCTTTCCTTTAAAAGTTTTCTTGCCCGAAAAAGATGACTTTTGACTGTGCCCTCTGGAATCTGCATAATCTTTGAGATCTCAGTGTAACTTAAATCCTCCAGATGGTAAAGAGTGAGAATGGTTTGATAGTTCGGAGGCATCATTTCTATCTCCCTATGCAAAAAGGTGCTCATTTCCTCTCTTTTCACGGATTCGTCAGGAGAAGTATAATCCCCTGTCAGATCTTGATTTTCAACATCTTCAAATGAAACAGTATCCGAAGCAGGATGCTTTTTCTTTTTAAGAAAATCGAGACAGGTATTATAGGTGATCCGGGCAATCCAGGAAGAAATTTTTGCTCCAAAATGGAACTGGGAAAGGTTCTTATACACTTTCAGAAAAACCTCCTGACACAGGTCCTCACGGTCGGTTTTGTTGTAAACCATCCTGAAAACTATATGAGAAACCAGCCGCTGATTCTCGTTGACTATAATCCGGAACGATTCTTTGTCTCCATCCAGTATTCTTCTGACAAGAGAGCTGGTTTCTGCCATGATCTCCTTTCTCACTGTATAAGACTACCCTGGTAAAGAAATGTTGCATTTTTTAATAAGTCAATGCAACATTTTTCCATTTTCTCAGTCTAATCAATTTGGATATGCAGATATTGAAACAAAAAACTTAAGCTAAGGAGGTAGTTATGCAAAGCGTATGGGAAGCATTACCGGTGATTGTCATGTTATTGGCTTTCGCTTTTGGTTTTAAAATATTATTAGATTATCTGACCAGAAAGAAGCTGATTGAAAAAGGGATGGTGGATGAGAATATTAAATTCCTCTATGCGGACAGCCCGGAGAGCAGGGTACTCTCTTCTCTGAAGTGGGCAATGATGTCAATCGGAGTAGGAATAGCTATTTTCATAGGTCAGATGGGTCCTCCGGATTTAGTTGAGGAATACACTGCTGGTGGAATATTTATAATGGGCGGATTGGGTCTATTGCTTTATTATCTTATCGCTAACAAAAAGGTAAGTAAAAACAAGGAAAAAGAAACTGAAGAGTAATCAATAAACCGCTTAACTCCTTTCTTGCTATAAAAACCTCCCTAGAGCGGGTGTCTCACCCGCTCTTTTAGCTTTTGAGTAGTTGTTTTATTCATCTGGTAAAAATCAAACAAGAGAATAATCCCTCACAGATATTTTTTAAAAGCCCTTTCGGTAAATTTACTGATATGGTTCATCATCTTCACTGCTTCCACCGGGTATTTACCAACAGCCGTCTCAGCCGAAAGCATAAGGTAATCTGTACCATCCAGTATAGCATTTGCAACATCGCTTACCTCAGCCCGGGTGGGTCTTAAATGCTCGGTCATGCTCTCCAGCATCTGGGTAGCGGTGATTACTATCTTTTTTCTGCGATTACATTTCCGGATTATCATCTTCTGCATTACTGGCACCTCGTATATGGGAAGAGCCACCCCCATATCACCCCTTGCCACCAGAATACCGTCAGAGACATCCAGTATCTCATCGATATTTTTTATACCTTCCCGGTTCTCGATCTTAGCTATGATCTTACAGTTCAGACCACTTCCTCTTAAGAACTCACGTATGTTTTTAATATCCTTTTTATTTCTTACAAAAGACTGGGCAACATAATCCACCTTATTTTTTATCCCGAAGAGCAAGTCATCTTTGTCTTTCCTGGTTAAGTTCTCAAATTTTAAGTCAATATCCGGGATATTAATACCTTTATTCTCTTTCAAGACTCCCGGGATGACCACCTCTGCTTTAAGATAATTGTCGAACCTCTGGATAACCTTAAGGGAGATATTGCCGTCATCAACATATATAAAACTTCCGATTTTTATCTCTTTTAATGAACCCTTATAATCAAATGGAATTGCCCCTTTTCGTTCAATCTTATCATTATTGGTCAAAAAAACCTTCTGCTTTTTCTTGAGCTCAATTGTCTTAAATTCTTTAAATTTGCCGATTCTAATGCGATACCCCTCCAGGTCCTGTAATATCTTTATTCCACGCCTGTACTTCCGATTCAACTCCCTTATCATATCGATGCGCTTCTGATGTTCTCTATGGGTAGCGTGGGAGAAATTAAGCCTGGCAATATCCATACCGGCTAACATCATCTTTCTCAAAACTGTCATATCCGAGCTTGCCGGTCCCAGGGTGCAAATTATTTTGGTTTTAACCATTTTCGATCAATTTACCTTTTCAGGAAATGATAAAAACTTAGAATAACTTATGTTCTTTATCCTTTACAAGAGAATTAATTACACTTCCCTCTGTGTACTAAGATAAAATCTTTAGCCAACTTTCCGATCTCCCTCGCCAGGTCTTCAGATAGATGCACTTTTTCCAGATATTCTTTACTCACTTGATTGCTCTTCCGATAGGTTGCCTCTATGATAGCTAAATCCACTCCCCTTACCAGCTCTTTTAAATCCGAGGAATATCCTGTATCTCCGCTTATTGCAATTGACTCCCCCTCATATGAGATTTTATAACCTAAAGCAGGGATCGGATCCAGTATACCTGAACCTTCTATGCTTCCACTATGCACCACCGGATAAGACTGGATGGACATCTCTGCAATTTGAAAAACTTTAAAAGATTCAACTTCTTTACAAGAGATTTTGAAGGGGATCGTCTCTGAATAACACTTCTTGAAATTCTCCACTATGGAGAATACCTCAATACATTTCTCAGGAGCAAAAATCGGTAGCAATTCTTTTCTGTCAATCATCCTCAAATATCCAAGAAGCGAATGTAAACCTCCCATATGATCAAAATGACCATGAGTGAAGATCACTCCTTTAAGGGTATCAAGGTCAAGTTCGTTGGATAGCAAATCTCCGAGTATACCATCTCCTGCATCAATCAGCAACGAGCCTTTCTCATTACTTATCCAGATATGCTGAGCAATGCCTGCAACTGAACATAAGACCTCAACTTTTAGATTTTTACCCTGCCAAGAATGAGAATCAACCATTTTACCGTTTTTCCTCTGATATCACTCTCCTGGATTCAAGATAAATTGTGTATGAGAATCCTTTTTGTCAATTGAAAAATCCGTAAGTAGCAGTCAATGCAATGTTTAAGATCACAGCAATGATATTATGCAAATAATTACTAAGACTCTCTGTCTCTTTATGAAAAGCAAAGGGATTCCGTTATAAAACGGAATCCCTTAAGCTTAAACCTTCCTTCTCCTTTAGGAGAAAAGATTATTC
>JAOUFL010000290.1 GCA_029858245.1 Candidatus Zixiibacteriota bacterium | reverse complement strand
CTTTTAGATGAGCCGGGTAGTAATCTGGATGAGCAGGGTTTTCTCCTGCTGGGTGAAATTATTAAAAAGCAAAAAGAAAACGGGATTTTAATTTTAGCTACGAATGACAGAAGAGAAATTAAATATGGGAGCAAAATCCTCAACCTGGATGAGCCAGGTGCTGGCGGTCTTTCTTAAGGACTTCAAATCCGAGCTGCGAACTCGCTACAGTTTGAATACCCTGTTTATGTTCGCCGTCATCACCCTGACCGCAGTCAGCCTGACGGTTGGTATGTTCTCTTTGAGCCTTAAGGTAAAAGCTTCCCTTTTCTGGATCGTTGTCTTTTTCTCTGCGATGTCCGGTCTGGCACAAGTATTTGTCAAGGAAGAGGAGTCCAGGACCTCCGGTTTATTGAAATTAGTCGCTTCAGCAGAGACGATTTTTACGGGGAAGTTGATTTACAACCTGCTTCTTTTGCTTTTTCTGGAGGTGATTCTGGTTCCGTTATTTATAGTTTTGCTGGGGTTTTCGATAATTAATTTCCGGCTGTTTTTGTGCGTATTGATGCTGGGCAGTCTGGGTTTAGTCTGCGCTACTACGATAATAGCAGCGATTGTGGCAAAAGCCAGCGTAAAAGGAGCACTGTTTGCGGTTTTATCTTTTCCGATACTTTTACCTCTTCTGATTGTCCTGATTGATGGAACGTATCTGGCTTCTGAGGGAGCCTCGTTTTCCAGAGGACTGGCTGATTTGCAGGTGCTCTTTTCTTATGCGGTGGTGATGTTGATTGCTTCTTTTTTACTTTTTGAATTTGTATGGGAAGAATGAGGGAAATAGGTGGTAGGAAGTAGGTAATAGGTGAGAGATAAAAGGTATACGTTTGTTAATATGTTTGACATTCATAACTGCTGATTATATATTGTCTTGAAATTTGCGCCTATAGCTCAATTGGATAGAGCATCGGACTTCGGATCCGAGGGTTGAGGGTTCGACTCCCCCTAGGCGCGGAAAAAAGTGATTAGTGACAGAGTGATTGGTGATTAGTTGATAGTAGGTGGAAGGTGATAGGTAGTAGGTAGTAGGAGGAAGGTTTACGATTTACTATGAACCAGTTACCAATCAATAAGAAAGTAATTAGTTTTTGGTTTCTTGACTTTAGCCTATAGTCTTAAGACTTTTGACTGTAGTGTCCGTCCCCATCGTCTAGCCCGGTCTAGGACATCGCCCTTTCACGGCGGCAACACGAGTTCAAATCTCGTTGGGGACGTTTTTTTATAAATATAAGATGCAGATTATACCGCTAAGGAAATAAGATAATGTTCACAGACTTATACCTTGAGACTGATAGATTAGTTCATAAACCTTTCACCAAAAATGACCTTGAGCAGCTACACAAGATAGTCAGTCAGAAAGAGGTTGTGAAATATCTCCCGGAAGATGTCATGAGCCTCGAGGAGACAAAGGAAATTTTAACCTGGCTTATTAGCTGCTATGAAAGAAACTCTCCCCAAAAAATCATAAAATATACAGTGGGCGTATATCATAAGGAAGATGAAAAACTTATCGGGTGGTGTGGCTTGGGTCCATTAGAATTTGATGAAACTGAGATCGAAGTCTATTTTGGATTATCACAGGAATATTGGGGCAGGGGGCTTGCTACGGAGTCAGCAGGGGCTATGCTCGGTTATAGTTTCTCGGTTATAGGATTGGATAAAATTGTTGCTGTGGTAAATCCAGAGAATACAGCTTCAAAAAGAGTTATAGAGAAATTAAGAATGACATACCGCAAACAGGTAAAAGGTCTTCCCGAAAACTTTAAAGCATATGAGGGGCACTTGTATTATTCAATGTCCAGGAATGAATATATCAAAACTAATATGGGCTGATCTTTTAAAAGAAAGACGAAGAGAATATAGATCTCATCAACATTCTAACCCGAAAAAGTATCTTACAAACAGGATGGGGGTATATTTATGGACGCTTTTTTTAATACAGGCAAAAGGCAAGAGTCTAAAGGATGGAAAAACTGAAGTGTAAAGTCCTTAGATCCTGGTGACTTTAGCTTTACCTTATATAATATAGAAGGTTTAGAACTCGCCCACCTACCCCCTCTCTTAAAAAGAGAGGGGGATTAAGGGGGTGAGTTTCGCAGGTCAGGCATGTTCACAGAACTGTCCGATTTTGGA
>JAOUFL010000091.1 GCA_029858245.1 Candidatus Zixiibacteriota bacterium | reverse complement strand
ATACCCCGGGCGAAGGTTTCTACCTCTGTTATAACCCGCTCTTTTAATTTCTCGCCGGACAGAGTTCTGTTTTCCAAGAGAAGCTCCAAAAGCCGATCCTCACCGAACATCTCATTTTTTTCATTCAAATTGTCAGTTAAGCCATCAGAATAAAAGAAAATTAAATCCCCGGACTCAAAAAAAATCTCCTCTCTTTGATAGATGGCCTCTGGAAAGGCTCCCAGGATAAGCCCTCCGGTCTTTAAAAACTCTACACTTTGATTTTTTCTTATGACTATGGGGTAGTTATGCCCGGCATTACAGTAACTTAATTTACGGATAAGGGGATGGTACTCGCCATAGAACATAGTGGCAAACCTGCCATCTGAAACTGAGGAGGTGATAAGCTGATTTATGCTGGAGATAATCTCAGATGGTTCCAGTTTGCCTTTTGCCACTGCCCTCAGGGAGGCGTGCACAAGCGAGACCATAAGGGCAGCAGGGACTCCTTTACCCGAGGCATCTGCTATGGCAATTCCCAGAGTACCATCATCTCTTTGTAAAAAATCATAGTAATCACCGCCTACCTGACGCGCAGGCTGAGTAAAAGCGGAAAGCTCAAAGGCAGGTCCCAGAGGAAAAGATTTGGGAAGCAGCCCGATCTGAATCTGCTTTGCCACCAAAAGCTCTTCCTCAATCCTTTGTCTTTCCAGCGACTCCTGATAGAGACTGGCATTCTTATAAGCTACAGCGAACTGGTTAGCCAGGATTTTCAGAAGGGTTAGATCCTCATAAGTATATTTGAAGCCGGTTATCTTCTTGCTCAGCCCGAAAAATCCGATGAATCCCTCTGCACTGGTAATGGGGATTATGAGAAAAACATTATCTTCGGAGAGGGTTTGGAAAAGCGGGTTATCTTTTTGTGGCTGCAACTCATCCAGGTAAAAGGGGCGCTCCTTTTCCTTGAGTTCTGCGATCAATGATTCCGCTGCAGGATAGGAAAAGTTTTGAGTTTCAGAGAAAAGATTGAGTTTCCTGTTTTCAGGGTCGAAGAGGCAGAGATAAACTTCCTCCACCAGCATCTCCTTTTTAAGGGTGTCAAAAATGGTCCTTATGAGTTCATCTAAATTCAGAATGGAGATTATCCTATGGCTGAAGGTTTCCATCATTATGCGATAATCCGACTTATCTTTTAATAATAATCTTTTTACTAAATCATCCACCCAGCTCATAACCGGCTGGAAAAGCAAAATGGCTAATATTATGTACCCGATCTCCAGAATGGGGATTTTTCTACCCAAGATAACCTGCATAAAATTACTCAGCTGGGTGATGAGGAGAAAGTAGGTTCCCAAAAGTAGGGCAGAGGTTAAAGAATAGACCAGACTCTGCCGCACCAGAGTTTTAATATCCAGAAAGCGGTGACGGATAATCGCCCAGGCAATTGAACCGGACCCAATTAAGAGTGCGGAAATGGTCAAGGCATATCTAAGACTATCCGGCATTCTAAAATTGATCAACACGGGTAAAATAAAAGCGATAGCATAAAGTCCAGTTGAGGACCTTATGCCCCAGCTAACTAATTGAGCTTGATTTTTTAGTCTGCCATGGGTTAGTCTCTTTGTTCCCTGATAGAGAAAAAGTGCTGCCAGGAATAGATAGGTTAGATTTATGATTGAAAAAAACTGTAAATGGAATTTATAAATTAATCCCACGAATAAAGCAAAGAGATTAAACACATAAAATATAGGCTGCAGGAGATAGCTTAAGAACTTAGGGATAGACTCAAGAGAGATTAAGTTTTTAACCTTCTCAGGTTCATACAGGAACAAAACCAGAAAGAGATGAAAAATATGTGGAATAAAGATTAATAATTTAACCCGGGGGTGTCTTTTTATATAAAGGTTCTCCAGTGGAAAAAATAAAGAAAATAAGAGTAGCTGGGGGAAGAAAAACTCCCAAAAATAGAAAATATTAGTATAAAAAAGAGAGGTATTGACAGGCAGCTCGGTTGATTTAATTATACTCCCGAAAGCGGCAAAGATTGGTCCTAACCCGGCAAAGAAAAGCATCAGACTGGTTATGCGGTTTAGCCTGCCGCGATAATCCTCTGAAAAAATTGTAGCTCCCAGGAAAAAGAGGACCGCTCCACAGACAAGGTATATTCCGGGAACTAAGTTCTGAAGATTCATCTTTTAAGCTTCTGGTCTTTTTTTAAACTTTTCTTGAGACAACAGATGGTTCCACCTTCTGGCTTGAAGCTGTAACAGACATCGTCCATAAGTGCTTTTACTATGAAAACACCGCGCCCAACTTCTTTTAGCAGATTTTCAGGAGCGATGGGGCAGGGCAGGGAATCGGGTTTAAAGCCCTTGCCCTCATCTTCTATCTCAATAGAGATCGAAGATTTTTCTGCTTTAATTCGAAGAATTACCTTTTTGCAGGGATTGTTTTTGTTTCCGTGGACTATAGCGTTGTTAACCATCTCGGTTACCGATATGGTTATATCTGCTACCTGGTCTTTATTCAAACCCAGTTTTTTTAATCGCTTCTCCACGAATTTGTCAACCTCAGTTAAGTAAAGCTGGGAACTGGGGATTATTATCTGGTCTTTTTTGCGGATAATCTTGTTCATTTTCAAATTAAAAAAGGTAGGCATATCGACCTACCTTTAGTTCTTTTGAGAATAGTTATTCCCGTAAAAGAATCTTTAATTGAAGCTTGCGACTGCCTGCTCAATAGTATCAAAGGTCTCAAATATAGTAATTAGTTTGGTAATGGTCAAAAGGCTCTGGATCTTTTCGGTTACATTACATAATTTCAGTTCTCCGCCGTTATTTCGCATGGTTGTTAATCCGGAGATAAGGATACCCAGGCCGGTGCTGTTCATCCAGTCTACCTTAGCCAGGTCTATTACAACCTTCTTCTTTCCCTGATTTATGAGTTCATGCAATTTGTCATGTAATACAGTTGCATCCGGGCCTCCCATGATCTTCCCCTTTGGTTCCAAGATCATTATTCCGCGATCTTCCCGTGCAGTCAATTTCATTATTTCCTCCTCATTTAACTTTTACGCAGAATGAGTGATTAGGTTTCAACTTCTAACTATTTAAAAAGGGCTTTTATCTTTCCCCAGGTGGTAAGATTAAGCACTCCCATCGTGGTTAAGTTTATATTTATATTCGTATCGCCGGATTTTGCTTTGAAAAGTGTAACCCCCGAATAACCCTCCACCTTCAAAGTTATATATTCATCCTGTACCCATCCCTCTTTTTTCTGAGTGGATAGGTCATCTGCCGGAATGGAAAGATAATAGTTACTTTGTGTAACTTTGGTATTAGCGTATTCTGTTCCCTGGATTAAAGCTTTAACCTCACATTCATCAGGCACCGAATTTCCCTTATATTTTACAGTTCCATAAGCCTTACAGGGCATAACTCCGGATTGCCCTGTTACCTCAGAACTAAGGAGTATACAAATAAAGACAAGTAAGTAAACTGTCCAACCAGTTCTAAAAACCATTTTTACCCCTCTTGTAAGCATCAAATTAAATTATTATATAAACATTACATAGGTTGTCAAGTAAATAAATTGAATTTTCTAAAAAAATGTAGTCATTAATCAATTTCCATAATATCAGCTTTTCTGTATTATTTTCTGGTATAGATTCCAGAACTTGAAGTATTTATCAGGCCCTAAAAAGGTTTTGAGTAAATTCAATGATTTATCTTTAAGTTTCTTTTTAAAGTAGAGCATTTTATCCATATTAACCAGGGAGATAAAATAGGTTAAAGAATCACCATATCTTAAAGAGCCCCTTTTAAGTTCCAGAGGATCTGTTTTATTATCGTTCCACCAGAACTCGGAGGAGCATATTCCTTTGTAACCAACTGCCATAGCCACTTTTTTAATCATAGAATTATTATACCCTCCTGGCAGGCTGAGTATTTTGATTTCTTTTTCCAGCAACTCCTCTAACTCTCTTTTCGAATCCCTTAGCTCCATTTTTAATTCCTTCTCTTCCAAAGAGGGGAGAAATTTATGACTTTTTCCATGAGTGCCGAATTCCATACCTTCTTTACTCATTTCCAGGATTTGAGATGTTTTTAAAAAGCCAGGTTTCTCAATAAAATCTGTGGTCAGGAAAAATGCTGCTTTGAAGTTATATCTTTTAAGCAAGGGGAAGGCAACGGTATAATCGGATTGATTACCATCGTCAAACGAGATTATTACAGACTTTTCAGGGATAGAGGTTTTGTCCTGCAAATGATCAACTAATTGGCTAACTGATAGGGTAGACCATTTGTTGTAGTATAGATACTCTAACTGTTTGGTAAATTCCTCCACCTTTAAAGGATAGACTCTATCCTCCGCTTTAAAGCTCGAGAGGGTTTCTTCCCGGGATAAGATCCGGTGGTAAAGCAAAATTAGAATTCTGTTCAAGACTGTACCTTAAAGAATGTTTTATCTTTTAGATGGTTCCCAGACAGTTTCCCTTTTGCCCAGAAAGAATTTTATCCAGGCTGACAGTATGGCTAAGTTTACCAGATAAAAATAAAAGACGGATTCTGAAAATGAAAAGATTCCTTTAAGTTCTTTATTGAACGAAAAAAACCAGTAGAGAAGGGCAATCAAAACGGAGAAAAGCCCGAGGGCAAAACTAAGCTTGAAGATAATGTGCTTGCTCAGAAGGAAGAGGTTGGTCAGGCATAAAAGTAAAAGTAAAAACGGGGTAAGCCACCGCAAGAGCTTATGGCTTAAATAACTTATGCTGAACAAGTCGTATCTAAAAGGGTTTAATAAGGAAAGCTCGGAGAAGAATACCTCCAGCCCTCCCAGGGCAGTTCTTCTCCTTCTTATAAACTCCTCCTTGAAATTTTTGACTCTGGAAACGAAGGCTATTCCTTCAGGCTCTGACACCACTCTTTTTCCCTTTTTCACCACCTGCAAGGGTAGATAAAAATCATCGATGAGGTCATGGGGTATTTCAGCTAAAAGCTCTTTTCTTACAGCATAAAGGCAGCCACTCACCCCGGTCAGGTTTCCAATTGCGCTCTCCAGCCTTCTCAGCTTCATTTCAAGATCAACATACAACCCTTCTCCAGAAGAGGATTTTTCCGAGAAGTTGAGAATGCTCCTGTCCTCCCCGCTAACGCAGCCAACGGACGGGTCTTTGAAATTTTCGGCTATCTTTCTTAGAGAATCCTCTTCAAGGAGGGTGGAGGCATCGGTGAAAAAGACAAGCTCGCCCTGCACCTCCTTTATAGCCAGGTTCAAAGCCCTGGTTTTACCTCCTCTTTTTTCAAGACGTAGAAGCTTAATTTTTTTATCCTTAAATGAAGCAACAATCTCCTCGGTCTTATCTGTGGATGAGTCCGAGATGACAGTTATCCTGAGTTTATCTTCTGGGTAATCAAGCTTCAGACAATTCCTTAGTTTGTCAGCGACAACTTTTTCTCCGTTATAAACGGGAATTAGCAGGTTAATTACAGGGAAATAATCACTCTTCTTAACAGGATTCGAATAAAAAAAAGATATGAGTTTAAGGAGTAGATAATATCCCCAAAAGGTATATAACACCAAAAGAAATAGGATTACCAATAAAGTGGTCATATGTTAAAAGTAGAATAAAGTTCCTCGTAATCTTTTATCATCCTCTCTAAAGAGAATTTATCCTTAGCTTTCTTTTTGCCCTTTTCGCCCATATTTTTCCGCAGCTCTTCATCTTTCAGTAAAATAGATATTTTTTCAGCCAGTTTTTCAGGTTCTGCTGGAGGTACAAGGAAACCATTTTCCTGATCAAGAATTAACTCAGGGTTGCCACCGACTCTGGTGGCAACTACTGGTTTTCCTGAAGCCATAGCTTCCAGGATAGATATAGAGCAGCCTTCCATACGGGAGGATAGCACAAATATATCTATCAGATTTAAGAAGGAAGGCACATCTTCTCTATGTCCCAGGAAAATTACCTTTTGCTCTAATCCCAGTTCTGAACAGAGCATAAGCAGGTTAGACTTCAACTCTCCCTCTCCGATTATCAAAAGTTTTACCCGGGGGAAATTGGGAATGATTTTACTGAATGACAGGATCAGAGTATAGTGGTCCTTGACCTCCCTTAAATTCCCCACGTTTCCTAAAATTATATCATCCTTAGAGATCTTAAGATCATCTCTTATTTTTTCCATACCCTTTTTATCTTCAAATTTATGGATATCAATACCATTATAAATTAATTTAATTTTCTGGGTTGGAAGTTTAAGATTTTTTATAAGCAGGTCCTTTATGTCTTTGGAGACTGCCACTATTTTTTCAATGTGGCTGATAAAGAATTTATAAGAGAACCTTCTGCTCCATTTCTGGAAGATATAATATCGATTGTGAACCGTGGTTATCAGCGGGATTTTCAATATTCTTGAAACCCAGTAAGCATAGAAGTCAGTGCCCCAGGTATGGGAATGGATAATATCAATCCGGTTCTGTTTGATAACCTGCATCAGGCTCTTTAGGAACTTATAATCATAGACCTGGGTGCTTTCCTTGAGCTTCAGGGATTTAATATCTCTTCTTCTTATCTCTCGGGTAAGCTCCCCTTCCCTGAATACACCAACGTAGGATTTAAATCTATCAGGATTGATATAAGAAGCCAGGTCCAGAATAACCTGCTCTGCCCCTCCGATGGAACTGGTATTATTCAGATGAACTATTTTAATTTTCTGATTCATACTCCGATAAAGTTTCTTGATAGAGCTCAATTATGCTTTTCACTCTTTTTTCCAGGGAGAAATTTTCCTGCATAAAGCGTTTGGCATTTTCCGAAAGAACCGTCATTTTACTTTTGTTGTTCAATAGCTCTAAGATAGTCCGGGTCAAGGAGGCGGTATCTTCTGGAGGGATCAGCATTCCGGTTTTTTGATCTGTTATCACTTCCGGAATCCCACCGACTTTTGTCCCTATAACAGGAGTTCCCAAAAGCATGCTCTCCAAAGCTACATTAGGCATACCCTCTGATAGAGAAGGGAGAATAACAAGGTCCAGAGATTTGTAAATTGAGGTGATATCCTTCTGATAACCGGTAAAGATCACCTTTGGGTGTATTTTTTTTGAAATACAGAATTCCTTTAACTTTTTTTCATCCGGCCCTTCTCCCACAATAAGTGCGGTTACCTGAGGGAAAGTTTTTATTACCTCCGAAAATGCCTGTAAAAAGTGGATCTGGCCCTTTTCAGAGCTTAACCTGCCGATTACCCCTAAGAGTCTATCCTCCTCGGGTATCTTTAAGGCATCTCTTACCTCCAGAGGCGGATTTTCCTTTGGTATTCCCTTTTCAGATACCGCATTGTTAATTATCTTAACTTTATCCCGGGAGATACCTGAAGAATAAAGCTTAAATGCCATTTCTTTTGAGACCGTAACCAGCCTATCCGGGAATTTAAGCAGTAATTTGTCCACTCGGTTATAGGCTCTTATCTTCCAGTCCTCGTCTGTCCAGCCATGAACAAAGGAGATCCAGGGCTTGGATATAAATCTGCTCAAGATAAAAACAATGAAATTGGCTTTATGTCCGTGAGTCTGGATAATATTTACCTTGTGCTGTTTTAGAATAGAGGAGAATTGAATTAACGGGGTAGGGTCATATTTAAAATGATGTCTTATGCTCAAGACCTTGATTTTTCTCCTCAGAGCCTCTTGCATGAACGGCGAGGAGGTTTCTCTCCCCAGTGTAAATCCCACCAGTAATGGCTCACAACCATAATCTGGTGCCACTTCGCAGAAATCCATAAGCCCTTTTCCTGGTCCGCCTATTCGGTAGGTTGCTATCAATATTGCGACTTTGATTCGACTCATGGTTTAATTGAACAGAAGATTCTTTAAACTTCTTTCCACTAAATTCTCCCAGGAGTTCTCCCGGGCTAAATCTACCCTTTTCTGAACAAACATGTTATCTTTTTCTTCAAGTGATTTTTCAATCTGCTTAACGAATCCTGCATTAGTGTAACCAATTCCTACTACTTCCTTATAAGGTAAAACCGCAGGTAGAGGAGTGCTTACCACAGGTTTACCTGAAGCCATATACTCGAAAAGCTTAAGTGGACGGGCATTAATTGTAACCTCCATAAGTTTATAGGGAATAATACAGACATCAAAACCTTGGAGATAAAGAGGTAAGCTTTTATAATCTTTTGGACCTAATAGGTGTACATTATCTAATCCCCGAATTATACTTGTATCTGTATTCACAGGCCCGATCAGGACCAAAGACCAATCTTTTCTATGGGAGATTTCTTTTAAGAGCTCAAAATCTATCCAGTCGCGAATCAGTCCATAATAACCGATGACAGGTTTTTTGATTTTATTCAGCTCAGGAGGAAGGTCAACTGGAGAAAGATTATATTTTGAAAAATGATTAAATTCAACACCATGCGGGATTAAAAAGATATTGGAGTTTAATTCCTTTTTACTTTGATAGAGCTTCTCGGAGACGACTAAAACCGAATCCACTTTTTTTAAAACCTTTTCCTCTAACTCTTTTACCAGTACTTTGGAATAGCCCGAGAACTGGGAATATTCATCAGCGCAATAATAGATGCTTTTTCTCTCGTTTAACCAACCTACTATAGACTCAGCTGAAGGGCAGGCTACCCACAAAAGATCAACTCGGGCTTTTTTCCGATAAAGGAAATATTTCAAGGTAAAAGTCACAATGATCTGGTTGATTTTTCTTGCCAGGCTATTTTGAAAAAAGGGGAGGACAACAGGAGAGTAGATATAAATATTTGGTTCCACTTCGTTAATCCCTGATAAGAATTTATAAAACTTTGTAAAAATTCTTTTCAGATCGGTTTTGTTCAAGGAAGGAGTTCTCAGCCCCAGGGAATCTACCCAGAGAATAGGGTATTCTTTTGATAATACCCTCATAATGTGCTGGGAGGAGGAGGGTAGTCTTCCCCAATCCTCTGCTAAGCATACTATGA
>JAOUFL010000289.1 GCA_029858245.1 Candidatus Zixiibacteriota bacterium | reverse complement strand
TCGGAAACACAGAAAATCTGAAAGTAAAGATAGATTTAAAAACAGGAGAGGTCAAAATCACTGCCCTAAAAAAGGTCGTGGATAAGGTATCCGATCCGAATATAGAAGTCTCTCTGGAAATGGCAAAAGAAATAGACAAAAAGGTTAAAATAGGTGAAGAAATTAAAATCCAAATCGGTTTAGACGAGTTCGGAAGAAATGCCATATTAACAGCCAAGCAGATACTGATTCAGAAAGTCAGAGAAGCCGAGAGGGAGAAAATCTATGAGGCGTATAAGGATAAAGTGGGAAATCTGGTAACAGGTGTGGTACAGCAGATAGAGAAAGGAAATATTATTATCAGTTTAGGCAAGGCTGAGGCAATTCTCACTCCAAAAGAGCAGATACAGAAAGAGAAATACAGACAGGGTGATAGAATTAGAGCCTATATCTTGAATGTTGAAAAGAGTGCAAAAGGACCCCTGATTGCACTATCAAGGGTCAATCCGGGGTTGCTGATCAGGTTATTCGAACTGGAAGTGCCGGAGATATTTGAGAGAATAATAGAGATAAAGGCAGTAGCCAGAGAGCCTGGTGAGCGCTCCAAGATCGCAGTTAGCTCAATTGATGATCGAATAGATCCGGTAGGTGCTTGTGTCGGGGTTAAAGGTGTAAGGGTACAGAGTATTGTCAGGGAGTTAAGTAACGAGAGAATAGATATAGTACCCTGGAGTGCAGTTCCTGAAACTTTTGTACCGAGAGCATTAGCTCCCGCTAAAGTCGTTAAGCTGGATGTTTATCCAGATGAAAACAGCATGGTCGCAGTTGTGGAAGACGACAAACTCTCGCTGGCTATCGGTAAAAATGGACAAAATGCCAAGCTGGCTTCTAAACTCACTGGATGGAAGATCAATATATTAAGCGAATCAGATTATAAGGCTCAGAATAAATTAGAAACAGGACCGGAAATTGTGCTGACCGAGCTTCAGGGTATCGGGGAAGCACTCAAAGAGAAGTTGGTCTCTTTAAGGATTGACAGTGTTCAGGATCTGGCTAAAGCTAACCTGAAGGATTTGACGAAAATAGATGGAATCGGTGAGAAGAAAGCAAAATCCATGATCGAATCAGCTAAGAAGTATCTGGCTCCAGCCCACCTTGAGGATAAGGGAAAATAGAGTGAAGAAACTAGCAATCAAAAGAATATACCAGGTATCCAGAGATTATAATATCTCCAGTGATGCTCTGATGTCCATGCTGAGAGAATCGGGCTTTTCCATTAAAAGCCATATGAGTGTGGTAACCGAGAATATGTTAAAGACTATAGACGAAAAGTTCAGAAAAGAAAAAGAAGAGCTTAAGAAAGAAGATGTGCTTAAGCGAAAAAAGCTGGAAGAGAGAGAAAAGATAAAAGATGATCATGTTGCCCTGAAAGATGTAAAAGAGAGATTAAAGTCCATCGAAGGAGTTCTGAAGGAAAAAGAAAAACCTTTATATTTCGAAAGAAAGAAAAAAAGTAAATTTAGAAAATTCAAACCGGAAAAACTGGTTGATCAAAAAGAGGTAAAGGAAAGTGTTAAAAAGACCCTTTCTCAGATAGAAAGCCTGAGAAGACAAAAGAGATATAAAAAAAGAGAGAAAGACGAAACGACTGCCGTAGAGGAACCATCCAATAAGATACAGATAACCGAATATATGTCTGTGGCTGAGCTGGCAAATCTTATGGGAGTTAAACCATCAGAGGTAATCGGAAAATGCTTGGCATTGGGATTTATCGCCAGCATAAATCAGAGACTTGATTTTGACACTCTGGCTACCATAGCTTTAGAGTTTGGATTCGAGGCAGAAGAGTTGAAAGAGTATGGGGTTAAAGAAGAAGTTGAGGAAGCTGATGAGAACTTAAAACACCGACCCCCGGTTGTGACCATTATGGGACATGTAGATCATGGGAAAACCTCTCTTTTAGACTATATACGCAAGAGTAATATAATCGCAGGTGAATTTGGTGGAATCACTCAGCATATTGGAGCATATGAAGTATTTCTACCGAAAGGTAAAATAACTTTTTTAGACACTCCAGGACACGAAGCCTTCACTGCTATGAGAGCCAGAGGAGCACAGATTACTGATGTGGTGGTATTAGTCATTGCCGCAGATGATAGTGTGATGCCCCAGACTATAGAGGCTATTGATCATGC
>JAOUFL010000288.1 GCA_029858245.1 Candidatus Zixiibacteriota bacterium | reverse complement strand
TTCTTTTCCCATTCATAAATGCACCTTTATTTTTTTCTGCCACAAAAAGCTCTTCTAAAACCGGATTATAAACCACTCCTGAAATTATTTCTCCTTTTTTTCCCAAGGCAATCGAGATACAATATACGGGAAATCCGTGTGCGTAATTGGTGGTCCCATCCAGGGGGTCGATTATCCATTTGTAATCTGACCCTTTCTCATATCCTCTGCTTTCCTCAGTCAGGATATTATGTTCGGGAAAATTTTTTCTGATGATTTTGATAATAGCGTCTTCGGATAAACGGTCCGCCTCTGTGACCAGATTTATCACCCCTTTATACCCTATCCATATAAACTTACCCTGAAATTTTTGAAGGAATTCTCCACCTTTCAGAGCTGCTTTTATGGCAATTTTTTTGAATTCATCACCTTTCTTCACATTTACTCCTTCTTATACAGGGGATAATATAACTTCTGAGGAGGGTTAATGCAAGAAATGAGGAGGTGGGTTGTAGGGGCACAGCATGCTGTGCCCCTGTAGCTTATGTTTCGATGGCCGAACAGACTTCCTTATCTATGTCCTGCCTATCAGATAGAAATAGCTGAGCTACTTAAATATTTTTTTTACCCTTGACAAACCCCTTTTAGATTATTTTAAATAAGCTCATCAAACATCATCGATTTCTCATTCAGCCTTTAAAATAATCTTATGAAATTCATCTGCGATGACAATTTAGGAAAGTTAGCCAAATGGCTCCGCACCCTGGGGTATGACACTCTATTCTATCCGGATATTGAGGACACGGAATTAGTTTCAAACGCATTAAGGGAAGAAAGGATAATATTAAGCCGTGATACGGAGCTGAAGCGGTTCAAATCAGTGGAGAAAAAGCTTTTTCTTTTATCAGGTAACCAGCCTTTGGGACAGTTGAAAGAAGTTCTGAAAAGATTCAATCTGAAACCGCAGGAGAAAAATCTTTTCACCCGCTGTTTACTCTGTAACCAATTATTAATCCCGGTTCCCAAAAAAGAAGTGGAATCCAGAGTCCCTCCTTTCGTTTTTAAAACTCAGGAGAATTTCATCTATTGTTCTAAGTGCAATAAATTTTACTGGGCTGGAACTCATCTGAAGAATTTAAAAAGGACTATGGTTGAGGAAAAGGTTATGGAAAAAGCCTCATAAATCAGGCAACTATAAAAAACTATCAACCTGAATTTTTTTTATCTCCTATTCTTCTTTAGTCTTATTTTTTATTTAAAACAGACTGAATTTTAAATACCTGCCGGGATTATTCTTTATATCGGTGATAAGGGCATCCACATTTTGAGTGGTTTTTTTGAGGTCATCATACAGAGTGCTATCGTTAACCAGTTTTCCCAGGGTTCCCTCTCCCGCTTCGATCTTCTGAGTTAACTTCTTCAGGGAGAACGAAACTGAGCTAAGGGTTGAGGTAAGCGTGTCTAACCTGCCTGAGGCTGTGCTGAAATTATCTACTGTGGATTGAAGCTTGTTTTTGTTCTTTTCCAGCAGATCCCTAAGCTCGGAGGTGGTATAAGACAGGTTATCCGCTGTATGCTCCAGCTTATCCTTATTCTTATCTAAAAGGGAAACCAGTTCAGCAGATAATTTTCTTAAATCTCTAATGGTCTCCTGAATCGATTCCTGAGACCATTTCGTGCCGAACACTCCTTCTAAATGAGCAACCAGCCGTCTGACTTCCTCCAGCATCTGGCCTGTCATTCCCATCACCTCGGGAATTCCGGTATCATAAAAACCCTTGACCGGTATGGAGAGGTCTAAAGATTCTGGGGAATGACCCGGCTCTACTGCCAGGAACCTCTCTCCCATCAGACCGATATTCATCACTGTGAACTTCGCGTCTTTTTTTAATTTCACGTCAGTGGACAGGTTAAAAGTAACTAATACATCTCCTCCTTCAAGAATAATTTTATCGACTTTACCTTTTTCCACACCCAAGACCGTAACCGGATCGCCAACCTGCAATGCTCCTACATTGGGGAAAAGCACGCTGTATTTATATCTTTCCACATTAAATTTTATCTCTTTTATCCAGAGTGTTCCAAAGAACAATATCACCACAGCAATTACCACTACCAGCCCTACTCTCAGCTCCATCATTCTTTTATCCATTATCTTTTTCCTTTTGAAAAATAAATGCCTGAAAAAAAGACACTTTTTACCTAT
>JAOUFL010000287.1 GCA_029858245.1 Candidatus Zixiibacteriota bacterium | reverse complement strand
AACTGACCAATAGAAGAGTCTTTTGTTCATCTTTTACCTCCTCACTTAATTTTTTTTTAGCAATTATGTTCCCGATAATTCCCTGTATATAATTTAATGTGGTTATGATGATCTGTCAAGTTTTTTCTATAGCCATAAGATTAAGGGAAATAAACGATTAACTGACTAGTCAAAATAGTTTATTACTGACTATTCAAATCAGATAATCTAAACAATCCACCCGGGTTACATTTTTCTTGATTTATATAAACAAAGAAAATCCAGAAAAAGCATATAAACAGCAGTTAATTATTTGTAAACATGGAGTATTTTCTCCTGGTTTTCCATCGAGTTAAAAATAGAGTTTAAAAAATAAAAATGGTTTAAGGGGTACTAAAGGTTAAAGTCCTTGACATAATGGCACAAAAAGGTTAATATGTTTTTCGAAGGAAGTTATCTTCTTTCAGGAGTTAAGTTTGTCATCAACATCTTCAACAAAAGTCAGGGCATATCCCAGGAAAATCGAGTTACAGGACCCTGTGCAGTATCTAAAAGGGATAGGTCCGGTCAGGGGAAAGGCTTTATTTTCCATAGGAATAGAAACTGTAGAAGACCTTTTGTATCATGTCCCGCGCAGATATCTGGACCGCTGCACAATTACTCCCATAAGAGAGCTGAGGGTGAATTCTAAGGCAACAGTAATGGGCACGGTTGAGGCATACGGGATAAAAAAAGGAAGAAAAGTCCAGTTTCAGGTGATCTTAAAAGACCAGACCGGAATTGTTACTCTTATATGGTTCTCGGGAATACGCTATGTTATGAGAAATTTCAAAGAAGGTGATACTGTAATCGCCTCGGGTGATGTTCGATATTTCCACGGGGTACAGATACCCCATCCCGAATTCGAGATCATCTCCAATCAAGGTGAGAAATTAATTCATACAGGCAGGGTCATACCTCTTTACCCCTCTACTTCAGAGCTAAAAGCTCTCTACCTGGACAGCAGGGGTTTCAGGCGGAGCATAAGCTTTCTGCTGGAAAATATATTGCCCGGCTTACAGGAGACTCTTCCGCAGAAAATAAGAGACGAGCTTGCTCTGCCAGCTTTAAGCTGGTCTTTACAAAACATTCATTTCCCGGATTCCTTAGCTGATGCAGGCAAAGCAAGGGAGGGATTAGCCTTCGAAGAGCTTTTCTATTTAGAGCTGCTCCTGGCACTGAGGAAAAAAAGGTCAGAGATAAAAGAGGAAGGTATAATCTTTCAAAAGCCTGAAGAACTGGTGAGGAAATTCGTAGAAAGCCTGCCCTTTGAATTGACTTCAGCCCAGAGGAGAGTTTTGAATGATATCTATAAGGACATCTCATCCGGGAAAGCGATGCACCGGCTGCTGCAGGGTGATGTTGGCTCAGGTAAAACCATAGTAGCACTCATTTCCATTTTAATGGCAGTGGAAAACGGGTATCAGGCAGCTTTGATGGTTCCCACTGAGGTTCTGGCTGAGCAACATTACCTGAGCTTGAGATTTTTTCTGGAGCCTTTGAAGATCGAGCCTTTTCTTTTAACCAGCTCCATCAAAACAGGAGAGAGGAAAAAAATCTTAAAAAAGATTTCATCCGGAGAGGGTAAGATCATTGTAGGTACTCACTCCCTTATTCAGAAGGAGGTAAATTTCGATAAGCTGGGCCTGGCAGTAATAGACGAACAGCATCGCTTCGGGGTATTACAGAGGCTGAGTTTGAAACTTAAAGGAAAATCTCCACACCTGCTGGTTATGACCGCCACCCCTATCCCCCGTACCTTGGCCCTTACAGTATATGGCGATCTGGATATTTCGGTTATCGACGAGATGCCTCCGGGTAGGAAAAAAATTGAAACCAGGCTTTTAGAGGAAACTTACTCCGATAAAGGATATTCCTTTCTGGAAGGAGAGCTGAAAAAAGGAAGACAGGCATATATCGTATACCCTCTGATAGAGGAATCGGAAAAAGCGGATTTAAAAGCCGCCACAGAAGGGTATAAATTTCTACAGGAGAAAATCTTTTCTAATCGGAGACTGGCTTTGCTTCACGGCAGGATAAAAAGAGAGGAAAGAGAAAAAATAATGAAAGATTTTCGCTCAGGTGAGTATGATATCCTGGTCTGCACCACAGTCATTGAGGTGGGGCTGGATGTGCCTAATGCCACCCTGATGTTGATTGAACACGGCGAGAGGTTTGGCCTTTCGCAGCTTCATCA
>JAOUFL010000089.1 GCA_029858245.1 Candidatus Zixiibacteriota bacterium | reverse complement strand
TTCAGGATATTTCTTTTTTCTATAAAATTTGGTTCTATTCCCTTACTATTATCCGGCAAGTTTGCTTTCATCAGAGCGTCCATTTTCTCCTGTAGAACAGGAGCAGAATCTCTGATTGTCTGGAAGTCCTTATCGGGTAGAGCCTTGTGCCATAAAGGATATAAGATCAGATGAAATTCCTCTAATTCCCTAACCCTTGGAGCAAAGAAGAAAGCAAGCCGGGCAAAGGCAGTATGCAGATTTTCAGTTGCAACCAGCAGAGCTTGATTATCATCCCCATTTGCCTTATTTTCTAATTCCTCAACTGACTGGGCTAAAATCCCTCTTTTACCTTCAAATTCCTTGTTTCTTTCCCTGTAAAAGCCGGGTAACTCAGCTCTTAAAATAAGTTCCATCTTCTCCTGGAATCCTGGCACTGCCTCTCTTATAGCTTTGAAATCTTTGTCTGGATAAGCCTTGTGCCATATGGGTGCTAACACCTCATGAAACTCCTCTAATCCTTCGAGAGTGGGTTTTTTCATTCCAATCTCTTTTTGAGGAGTGTTTTTTGTATCAGCCAGAGCAGAAGAAAGCAGAGTAAGGATAAGAGTTAAAAATATTAAAGTTTTTCTGGATAATCTCATAAATAACCTCCTTTTCCAATCCAGATCCAGGCTTAATATAATCTCCCGAGTTAAAAAAGACAAAAGTTAATTTCGTTTTTCTTAAAGCTGATTTTCTTAATAACAAGACACAGGTAAAATTTTATTTTGAGCAGTTTAAAGATTCTCAACAACCCAGATCTGGTCCGTCCTGGAAGAGATAATTAATGAGATAGATTAAATCGCTGATGGTTACCTCTCCTGAACAATTGGTATCACCAGCTTCCAGGGGAGTGGGAGCGGGGCCTCTTTTTAAAAAATAGTTTATTATGTAAATCACATCACTGATGTTTAATTCCAGGTCAGCATTAACATCTCCTGGTATGAATTGATCAGGATCAAGCAGCAGGTAGAATCTATAGGGTGAAGACCAGACTGAAAGTTTTCCACCGGAAGGGTCCTGCTGCCTCCCCCTCCAGTAAAAGCTTCCATGAATCAATGGTATACTGGCTTCATAGGTAAAATATTTATTTGGCTGACACTTAAGCCAGTCACTCTGATTCACAATATTTGTAAAATCTCTGTTACTGGAAACCTGTATCTGAATGAGAAGACTATCAGATTCAGAATAATTTGCGGTTTTAAAAGTCAAATTGATTTTCAGGTAACCCTCTTGGGCTTTTAGGGTTGAAAGAGGTAATAAGATTAAAAATAAAATAAGAATAAAAGATTTAATTCCTGACTTGATAATACGAGAGGTGGTTTTACCAGGAGAATAAGGCATCCAGGACCTTAAAAAACAAGTTTTATGTTAAAGTGAAACAGCCACAGTGGGTTTTATTAAAAAACCAATCCTTGTAGACCGTATCATTTTGTGTAGCTTAAACTTACCCATTAATTAAAAGCGGAGTCATCTTATTAATGAGCAAAAAAGCTTTTTTCAAATATAAACTACTCTCTTAAATTTGTCAACCCCCCCTTATAGAATATTTTTGAAGGAAAATTTTCCAGGGGATAATTTTTTATGGTAAGTGTGTGCATCCAGATAAAAAAAGGACAACCTCAACGGGTGCCCTTTTCTTACAACTAAGAATTAAATTAAGATTTATATAAATAAGAGCTTATAAGTTTATACCCTTATCTATTTTTTTTCATTTTTCTTATTTTTGTATAACTTTAAATTTTTCTCCTTTACTCTTTTCATTCCCTTGTAAGCATTATTGTTTTCAGGATTCAAGGAGTAAGCCAGGTTGTACTGCATTTCAGCTTCTTTTAAATCATTAGTCTTTTCCAGGGAGAAGGCAAAGGCAGATCTGATTTCAGAGAGGTAAAGCTTGTCCGGGATTTCGAACTTAATGCAGATCTCAAATTCGGGTATGGATTCGGTGTAATGTTCTAATTTTTGATAACAAAGCCCTGCGTAATAATGAGCTTCCCAGTTATCCGGGTTGGCGATAATTGCTTTATTAAACTCCTGCAGAGCCTTGCCGTAGTTAACGCGCTTGTAGAATTTTTTGCCATTAGTCAGGTGATTTTGGGATGCAATTACCTGTCCGGTGTTTTTAGCAGGTGGGGGTGGTGTTGGAGTTGGAGCAGGTCTTTCAATTAATATTGCACGTGGCGCACAGTTCAAAACGAAAAAAACAAGTAAAATCGATAAGAGCCTAATTAGCCTTGACATGTTTCCTCCTTTATCTACTTAGTTTTATCGGATAAAAGAGGTTAAGTTATTAAGTTTTTTCAATACCTGGATTAACTTTTCTATTTCCTCAAATGAGTTGTAGAAATGAGGGGAAACCCGGATGGAGTTCTCCCGGAAGGAAGTGAGAATCTTCTTCCGGGAAAGGAGTTCGTGGAGCTTTGAACAATCTTTAGTGGAAAAAGAAAGAATCCCTGACCTGTGCTTTGGATCAAGTGAGCTTTTTATCTGAATGGGGCTATTTTGTAAATAATCTATCAAAATATCTAAAAGGCTTAAGACCTTTTTCTCAACAGCCTTTAATCCTATCTCAGAAAAAAGCTCTAAGGATGAACACATCGTCCAAAGAGTGGAAAAAGGATAAGTCCCTATTTCAAATTTTCGAACAGAGGAAAAAGGCTTGAGGTTATGTTTCAAAAGGTCAGCCCAATTCATTTTCCAATCCACTCCCAGCCAGCCGAAAAACGCTGGCTTGATTTTCATTTTCGCCTTTTCCGAGAGATAGAAAAACCCTGTTCCCAAAGAGGAGAGCAGCCATTTCTGCCCTCCGCAGGCTAAAAAATCTATTTTGCATTTACTGACATCTAAATCCAGACAGCCTATCCCCTGTATTCCATCCACTACAAAAAAGAGATTTTTTTCCTCACAGATTTTTCCAATTGTCTTCAGGTCGTTTTTAAATCCGTTGAAAAACTGTACATAACTTAAACTCAAAAGCCTGCATCCGGAGTCGATAGCTTCAAGTAAATTGTCAATGTCAAAAAATCCGTTTTTGCTTTTTATAAATTTTATCACCACACCTTTACTTTTTAAGTTCAGCCAGGGATAGACATTAGCAGGGAACTCTACCTCCGAGAGTAAAATCTTATCACCTCTTTTCCAGTCCAATCCATTTGACACGATATTCAAGCCATAGGAGGTATTGGGCACAAGACCAATCTCTGAGGGCTTTGCCTTTATCATTTTGGCGATATAGGTTCTGATTTTATCCATCATCCCAAAGGTTGCTTCATCCATATCCATAATCTTTTTCAAACTCAGAGCATCGTAATATTCTTTAGTTTTTTTCAATGCCCTCAAAGGGATTGGACCAAAAGATGCGTGATTGAGAAAGGTTACATTTTTGGTGAAGGGGAATTCTCTTCTGTATTTTTTTAATTTATTGTCTGAGGCAATTTTTAAAGCCATCCTTTTTCCTTATACCATTTTACAGTTTCCTCTGCGCCTCTTTCCAGATCATATTCAGTGGAAAATCCCAGTTCGTCCTTGGCTTTGGAGATATCACAGAGCCAGTATCTACTGGATATTTCCCGGGCTTTCTGGAGATTAACCAAGGCAGACTCTGCTTTAAGTTTGGCTATCATCTCCGAGAAAGTAGCAAAGGTAAATAATAAAAATTTGGGGATTCTCAATTTAAAGGCTTTTACTCCCAGAACTTTTTTAACAGTCTCTCCGGCTTCTGACCAGGAGTAGAACTTCTCATCTGCCATAAAATAGGTTTTTCCGACACCATTTTTGTTTTCGGCTGACAATATTATCCCATGTGCTAAATCTTTTACATAAACAAGTGAAAGATAGCTTTCCCTGAACCCGAATAGCGGGATTATCCCTTTATTCACCATTTTGAAGAAAAACAAAATATCCTTATCCCTGGGCCCGTAGACTGCGGGGGGTCGGATTATGGTGATGGGTATTTTATCCATAAAACTCAAGACCTCTTTTTCACCTTCTAATTTGCTTTTCCCATAATCGGTCACAGGGCGGCATTCTGCATTCTCGTTCAAGGCCTGAAAATCTCTGCACGGCCCAGAAGCTGCCTGGCTGCTTACATAGATAAATCTTTTTATTCGAGGATTAATCCCAGAACAGGCTGAGATCAGATTTTTTGTGCCTAAAGCATTTACTCTGAAATATTCCTCTTTAGTTCTGGCTCTGGTTAAGCCTGCCAGGTGAAAAACGGAGTCTACACCTTTCAAGGCTTCTTTTATTGAGTTGATATCAGTTATATCCCCATATCGGAATTCTAATTTTAACCCGGCAAGAAAGGTTAAATCGCTTGTTTTTCTGGCCAGGCAGATAACTTCATATCCTCTGGATAAAAGATGCTCTACCAGATGACTACCCACAAATCCATTGGCACCGGTGACTAAGGCTTTTGGGCTCAAATTCTTACTCCGGGTAGATTCACAGACGCATTCTATGCGTCTTGACTCCTCGTATAAAAGTTTTTCCTTGACATTTCTTAAAAAATGAGCTTTAATAAAACCTGATTTTTGAAGATATTAAACTAAAAATGTATTGGCAAGTCAAAATTGAAAACCAATTCTTTTAAAAGAGGCTAAAATTGGATATATTCGATAAATGTAAGAATTTCACCGAGGCTAAAAAGGTGATTGAAGCAGGTGTTTATCCTTATTTTATTCCTGTTTCCTCAGGTCAGGATACCCGGGTTACCATTGACGGGAAAGAGATGATAATGATCGGCTCCAATAATTACCTGGGTTTAACCTCCCATCCAGAAGTAAAAAAAGCCGCTATTCAGGCTATCGAGATATATGGCTCCGGCTGCACCGGCTCACGCCTTTTGAATGGAACTTTGGATATTCACGTGGAGTTAGAGGAAAAATTAGCCCGGTTTATGCATAAAGAGTCTGTGCTGGTTTTCTCCTCCGGCTTCAAGACTAATCTGGGAGCTATCTCTGCCCTGATTAACAAGGGAGATTTCGTCATAACTGACAGATCGGACCACGCTTCAATTGTGGATGGATGCAGGCTATCTTTTGGTAAGGTGTTGAAGTTCAAACATAATGATATGGCAGATTTGAAAAGGGTTTTATCCCACATTCCACATAATTCCGGGAAGCTGATTATCGTAGATGGAGTTTTCAGCATGGAGGGGGATATCGCCAACCTGCCAGAGATAGTGGATTTAGCCAGAAAATATAATTCGAGAGTAATGGTGGATGATGCTCATTCCATCGGGGTTCTGGGTAAAAATGGGAGAGGTACAGCCGAGCATTTTGACCTGGAAGAGGAAGTGGATATTATTATGGGGACTTTCTCCAAGTCCTTTGCCTCCATAGGCGGATTTATTGCAGCCTCTGAGGAGGTAATCCATTACGTGAAGCATTTCTCCCGTCCTTTTATATTCTCCGCCAGCCCACCGCCGGCTGCTGTTGCCACAGTCTCCAAAGCTTTAGATATAATCATCTCAGAACCGGAAAGAAGAAAACACCTGTGGCAGATAACCCAGAAGATGATGGAAGGGTACAGAAGATTAGGGTTTGATATCGGACATACCCAGACGCCTATAATCCCCATAGTCGTGGGAGAGAACATGAAGACCTTTCAGTTCTGGAGAATGCTTTTTGATGAGGGGGTTTTCGCCAACACCGCCATTAGCCCCGCAGTCCCCCCCGGCACCGCCCGCATTCGTACCAGCTACATTGCCACCCATACGGATGAACAGATGAATAGAGTCTTAGAGGTCTTCGAAAAGGTGGGGAAAAAGATGGGAGTGATTTAGAAGGGGCTAATGTTAAGTTATTTACTATATATTTTTTGCTGTCGGTTCTCAGATACAATAGAAACGTTTTCTATAGGTAAGCAATCACCAACTCCCATCTCAACCATAGAAGTAGCAACTTGGATAATTGCGATATTTACAGCTATCTATGCCATTGTTATTATTATTACAATGGTTTATATTTCAAAGCAACTAAGAGAAAGTAAATTTCTACGAGAAGCCACTGTTTTGAAACAGGCTTATGATTATGTTATTAGAACTCACAATCATAGAAAATTAATATTTAGTAACAGAGATAAAATTGCAGAGATTAAAGAGGAGAATGATCTCAGGAATTTAGAAAGTTCCTACCCTGAGATTTATAAGGCCATACATTCAGTAGCCAACTGTTATCACTACCTTGGTTTTCTTATGAAATTTAGGTTATTGACTAAAAAATCTGCTATTTTTGAAGAAGGAGGAGAAACAATTCTCAGCATTTATGAGATAATCTATTCAGTAATTAAGCTAGAAGGAGATATGACGGGTAGGGAAAACTACAAGCGTTATTTTAAATACCTTGTAGAAGAGTTATGTAATTACAGGGAATCAACATAGAAATAGATAAATTGCTAAACAGGTAAATCCATATTGTCTCTAATGATTTTATATATCTCGCATTTCCTATGGTTCTAAATACAGTGAGGTCAGATAGGGGATAATGAGATTTCTTAATTTAACTGTTAAAGAAATTATTGTTTTACTGTTAGTTATTTTAAAGGAGATATAACTATGGATGAAAAAAGTTTTTTTGAAAGATTTAAGAATTCACTTGAAAACACAAAAGAGAAATATGATTTAAACAATATTCATGATGCTCTGATTGTGTGGTTCGGAGAAAATTTTCTTTCTCTCGATCCTGATGTTGTAATAGATAGAATTGTAGATGATAGCCATGCAGAGGGAATAGATTCCGTTTTGATCGATCAATCAAATTACAATCTTTTCTTTATACAAGCTATGACTGCAAGTGACTTTGAGAAGACGAAGAATAATTTCCCAGAAAACAAAATAAAACTTACCATGGAAGGTGTCAGATTTCTTTTAAAGGGTGACTATAAAGGTAATATTACACCTGAACTAGAAAATTTGGTGGATGAGTATCATGAACTAGATAAAACTGGAGATTACCAAACTAAAGTTTTATTTTTAACGCAAAAAAAGGAACCAGTTGCAGATAAATTTATTAAAACCTTCAAGAAAGAGTATCCCAAAATAGAAATCCTTTTTTTTGATTTCGCTAAACTATTCGACTTCTATGTAAACAGATATCTAACTATGAGAGCTGCACCCCCAGAAAAAATCTCTTTTGAGGTATTGACTAACTTGCTCGGTAAAGATAAACCTATTAAATCTAGGGTATTTACATGCAAAGGAAAAGAACTTGCAAAAATATATAATGATTACAAAGAAAGAATTTTCGAGCAAAATGTACGATATTCATTGGGATTGAGATCAAGGACTATTAATAGACAAATTTTGGAAACAGCGATTGATGAGTCAAGGAGTACAGTTTTTTGGTATTTTAATAATGGAATTACAATAATCTGCAAGGAGATAAAAGAATCTGCTTCTGGCAAGGTGATTAATCTATATAATGCTCAAATAATTAATGGAGCTCAAACAACCTATGCATTATATGAGGCATTTAAAGATGGAAAGCTCAAGGATAATGTTGAAATTTTAATTAAAGCAATTGAAACAAATGAAAAGAATTTCATAGACAATGTTACCTTATATACTAACTCACAAAATGCAATTAGATTAAGAGATTTATGTTCAAACGATAGTATACAAATTACCATACAAACAATTTTAAGAGATTCCCATCACTATTTTTATGAAAGAAAAAGAGGAGAATTTGATTCTCTATATCCCACGCCAGCAGCAAAAAAGAAACTGCTAGGGGAGAATTATTGGTGTAAAATAGTCAATAACGAAAATGCTGCACAGTCTTTTTTAGCAATGTATTTAAATAAACCTGCTCAGGCTAAAAGTGAGAAAGGAAGAATCTTTATGAAGGATTCAGTTGGATTTTATGATCAAATTTTTGATAAAAACGATGAAATATTACCAGAAAAGATATTAATGTCTTGGTTACTATTAAAATACATTGAAAGAAATAAAAAAGAGTATCACAAAGCATACAATGCAGTAGAAAGTGCTTCAGAGAAAGAAAAGGATGAAATTTATAAATATGATTTTCTGCTACATAGTGAATACTATATACTCAATATTTTTAAAGATTTCTTAAAGAACCAGAGTTTCAAGATATTTTCTGAGAAGGATGATTTACTAAAAGTGATTTCTAAAATCGAGAATAATGATAAAATATTTAAAGAGTTCTATAAACTTATTAAATCCGATTTTGCAACGTATATTGATACCATTAAAACACAGCCTGGCTATTATCATAATAAGTTTTTCAAAAATGAAAATAGTATAGGCCTTATACGTAATTTCTTTAACAAGAAATATAATTTTGTACAGTTAATACAGTGAATTCATTTCATCTATTTTTGTTTAGAAAAGTTTTCTTAGATACTTGGAATTTACCAAAGAAGAGAAACCGGTAACCCCACGTTGCCTTCAACGTGGGTTGAGTTCCCACCTTGAGGGCAAGAGGGGGATACTAATATGCTGTTAGCATTAACACGGTTAATGCACTCCAAATGAAAGAATTATCCTCTATTCTTCTTTAATAAAAACACTTGAGATTAAATCCTATCGGGGTTATTTTACTTTTTGATTTTTTAGATTGACATTAAAGATATATTTGTAGTTTATTTCTTAAAATAAGTACCAAGAAAAGGAGGTTTTAAATGGATTTCACGGTAATTTTGAAAGAGGTAGGGAACTGGTTTGTTTCCACTGGATTGAGAATCATTCTGATTGCAATCATCACCTTGATTGCGATGAAAGCTATTAGGATGCTTACCAAGAGGTTAGCCACAGTATTCACCCATCAAAAGATCGACGAGGAGTCCAAAAAAAGGGCTACGACTTTAAGCTCGGTAATTAGACATCTGCTGGTTGCGGTTATCTTCGCCGTGGCTATAATCACAATCTTAGGACAGCTTGGCGTTGAAATAGGTCCGATATTAGCGGCAGCTGGTATTGTAGGTCTGGCTGTGGGTTTCGGAGCACAGAATCTGGTTAAAGACGTGATCAACGGTTTTTTTATTTTGCTGGAGGACCAGATTCGAGTTGGGGATGTGGTTCAGGTTGCAGGTAAAGGTGGCCTGGTGGAGAAGGTAAATTTAAAAATGACCATCCTAGATCGGA
>JAOUFL010000088.1 GCA_029858245.1 Candidatus Zixiibacteriota bacterium | reverse complement strand
AGTAGTGACCTGTATAAGCTTATTCTACCAGCACCTAATTTACCCTCGTATCCGGGATTAAGATAATCTATACTATCTGCATTGTCTTTTATCAGAGATGTAATTTGAGCAATTGTAAGGTTTGGGACTCTTGACCTTAATAATCCAACCAATCCAGTAACCATAGGTGCTGCCTGTGAAGTTCCACTATATACTGCAATGCCGCATCCATAGTTTTCACCCCCGACACTTCGAATATCATCGCCCGGGGCAGAGATATCCACTTCGTTTCCAAAATTTGAAAAGCTGGCTTTCTGGTCATATCTGTTTAAAGCGGCAACACCTAAAACCTCTAAAAAATTATCAATTAGATAGTCATCAACTTCCTGGTTGTCATTTCCTGCTGACTTGCAGATTACAATTCCCTGGTTTATAGCATTAATTACTTCAGCTTGCAAAGCTGAAGTGTAAGAGGTACCAAAGCTACAGTTTATAGCTTTTGCGCCTTTTATGCGTGCGTAATACATAGCTTGAGCTGCAAAATCCATATTTATATACCCACGCCCGTCTGTAGCATGCCATCCAGTTCTTAAAGCCATTATCTTGCAGCCTTTTTTAGCTGGATACCATCCACCAGCCAATCCAGCCACACCAGCATTATTATTAGTAACTGCGGCTGCAATTCCTGACACATGTGTGCCATGTCCATCAAAATCGCTGGGATTATTGTCTGCTCCACTGCAATCTTCTCCACCCGCTACATCACACAAATAACCTCCTGTAACGAAATCCCATCCATAATAATCGTCAACCTTACCATTCAAATCATCGTCTATTCCATTATCTGGTATCTCACCCGGGTTAGTCCAAATATTCCAGGAAAGCTCGGGACAATAATAACCTACCCCGGTATCGAGTATAGCCAAGATTATGGATGAATCCCCGGTCTCCAAGTCCCAAGCCTCGTAGGCATCTACATCTGCATCATTCCCCAGTAGATTATTCAGATGCCACTGGGTTTCCGGGTCATTTGGAACAGCATCCACCGGACACATCTTCACTGTTTCCACGATTTCAAGATTGGGATCTTGACTATAGATAGAGATAAGAGCCTGTAGATTAGATTCCTCTGGAAATTCTATCTCATAAAAACCTGAAAGATCCATCAGATTAGAATTAGATGGAGGAACTGTGGTTTCTTCAGGAAATACTTTTCTTATATCAGAGACATTGTATTTTGTATTTAGCAGGTCAAAAGAAGTTATGCCAGTTGTTAATTTTCCACTTCTCCCTGTATCATGGTCAGTTAAAAGTCCGGATTTGAATTTGACTAACAATACTCCCGGTATATCCCTGCAGGAGGACTCTCCCATGCTATTTATTGCCCAGCAAAGCACAAGAACTATTAAGGCAATATTTAAAAAAATAACTCGTTTTCTCATATCTATTCCTCCATTTGAATCTGCAGATATTTTTATCAATATTTCTGGGATTCCACATCAACTGGAATCCCAGAAATTAATATTTTTTCAATCTCCCCAAACGGATTACCAGGGAGGTAATGTCTGACACCAGATAAGCTTGGACTTGGGTCCGCCCTTGAACAAAGCGTTGATCAGGTAGACCACATCCGATACCGTTATACTGCCGTCTCCATTCGTATCAGCATATGCCTTCCAGGGTGCTGGTCCACCCTTGAACAAAGCATTGATCAAAAAGACTACATCCGATACTGTTACCCCACCATCTCCGTTCGTATCTCCTGCCTTGGCTTGCTTCATCTTATTGGCAACATACTTCAGGCTGTCTTCTCCCTTATCCGATACCAGCAGAGCATACCTCAGCTCCACCACCGTTGTCGGGGTCGGATTCGGTACCTCCACAAAGCTCATTATGATGTTCATATCCTGCGAAGAATCCTGCTGTATGGAATAACCCGGGGTGGACATAAAGTAGTACAGTGAATCATCATCATAACCTCTATCCGGATACAGTTGTGTCTGGTTGTTGGTCACATGTGCTCCAAAAGGTCCGCCCGTACTGTCGATAACACCATCCACTCCATCCCTCAACCACAGGAACCCTCCATAGAATTTCTCAAAACCTGTAGTATCAGCATACAGCCAGATCAAATTCAAAACATCATCATATCCACCCTTGTTTCTGCCAGCAGCATCTGCCGGAACGTCCCAGTCTGCGCCTATGCCAAAATATCCTCCCTGCGGATCCGTTGAGCCGGCTAAATCATCCCACCACACAGGCGGTGCATTCCATACCCACCAGTCATACACCAGGATTATCTGCGGGTGCAGCTGGATTACCTTGGAATACCTCGTCCAGTATCCCCACCAGGAATGATATAAGTTATGGTCTGAGCGACGCGGTGGAAATACCAGCCCTGCCTTCTGGTAAAATACCTGTACTCCCAGATTATCATACTTGGCTGAGCTTATATTGCCTTCCGGCAGAAAGTCATTATGACCCTGATGCAGCCAGGTGAAGCCTACCGGTCCGAGACCGTCTAAATCGCCTGTGACAAATACCGGTGTAAACTCAAACAGATAATTATTACCCTTATAGAACATACCTACACTATCAAAGTCCTGGCTGCCCAGGGTACCCATGTTGGATACCTGAGTAATGGGTGAATAATCACAGGTGTCATATTCTACACGGTAAAACTCATCTGTTACCACAAAGTGTATGCCTACCATGTCTGTATCACTATAAACTAATCCATTTACCCCGTTATTGGAGGCAATCATCATGCTGTCAATTATGATGGTATCGCTAAAAGTTGCTCCGTTAAAAGTTAAATACACTTCCTGGGCTGCTCCTGCCTCCGCTATGCTGAAAGTATTAGGACTAATGGTCAGCCAGCTGGGTCCGCTTAAAGTCACATATAAAGTCGATGTCCCGGTGTTATCAAAAGTCATTGTATCGGAAGTGTTTCCTCCATTGGTTGCCCAGGTAAAAGGAGCATTCAACTGAGCGGGTGTGTAGGCTATCTGTGCCACCGCCGGTATCGAGGGGCGCGGATACCTTAAATAGCGAACCTCGTTGTTGGTTATAACTCCCTCATTATTGCCAGATGATCCTGATCCTGCATCTCTATCCACTACATACTTCACATGCAGCGATTCACCCACTACCTCTCCCACAGAAGCATTGATCTCGCTCATACAGTTCGGCGGAGTACAGCCATCTGTATTGGTGCTGGTCATATTCACTTCCGGTCCCCAGGTCAGTCCTGAATTGGTAGAGCCCTTTACATACACGTCTCCATTGCCATACTCGGCTGCCGATATATCATCATCCGAATACTTCGTATAGACAAAATACAGATAATTGGAATCAGGATATATTCCCATGGTGAATTTGGCTATGGTAACGCTCCAGGATACTGTCGTCATGTCTTCGGTGATTGCAAAACCTGCTTTGCGAATGCCGGTCGAGGGACTCCAGTGCCATAAGGTCACATCCGCCCTGCTATCCGGAGTAACCGTGGTCCACATTATATGCAGCTCATCATTGTAATCGTAGACTATGGCAAGGTCACAATAACCTTGGAAATCTGTCCCTTCATAACTGGTCAGCTTGGTGAAAATCATTTCACCGGCTGACAGCCAGTCATCACCGTTGTTGGTGGACTCTATATAATACAGATTGTTCTGGTATTGTGAAGCAGCATATCTCTTCCAGTAGGTTATGGCTACTTTCTCAGAAACAGGTGAGGTGGCTACTGGAGCCTCTCCTAAATAGGTACGATCCCAGTAATACACAACACTATTTGGGAATAAGCGTACACCTTTTCTGATAGGAAGGAGCAACCCGTTTGGTGACTGGCAAACCAGGGTATCATTCCTGGTTGGATCCTCAAAACAGCGCACATAACCCATATGCTTATCATAGCTGCCGCTGAGCTCTCCCTCTGAAGAGGTCACATGAATAAAGGCTGTATCTCCCCTCATTATCTTGGAAATCCCTGCATAAGGCCATTGACCTGCCTTGGTGAACCCGGCAAATGAATCCGGTAAATCATAATGATCGAACTCACCTAATCCCGGGGTACTGGATTCTATGGCAATCTGGCTTGCCCATCTGCCAGGGTCAGGGGCAGTACGATGCATATATAAAACTTCTCTGCCATTCGGCAATATATCCATACCGCCAAAACCACCCCTCTGTACTGCCGGGGTAGTAGGCATACCTCCTGCTACCAGCCAGCCGCCTACGGGATCCCAGGAATTATAGTACCAGAAACGATTACCTCCCTCCTCTACTAAATTCATCCAGCCTACATGGGTTAAATTTAAATTCGGGTCCCAAACTACCTCGCGTGTGGCAGTCGCATTATGGAAAACGTCATACCAGGTATAACCGGCAGTATCACCTGTAATGGGTAATAAAACCTTCGGCTCCATGGTGGATGCTTTTACAAATCCTTCACTTCCATCCCGTAAGTCATATTCCCGCAGCTCCGATTTCTTATTGTCTACCGGCTTCTTTGCTCCGTAAATACTTAGACTCAGTATCAACAGCAAGCCTAAGGTTAAGACTAAAACTCTTTTTGCCATCTTTCTACTCCTTTCTTAAGTACATTAAATACTTAAATGGTTTATGATAGTTTATCTGTCGGAAGCAAAACCACCTCCTTTATACGGGATCTAAAAAATCACATCTATAAAAATCTTACCTCCTTCTTTGCTTAAACGATCCATTGAACTTTACTACCCCTCATAAACATTAAGATCGTTTAAGCTGATTTTCCCAAAATGCAAAAAAATATAAGACACTATAACTACCAATACCACTCTAATGAAATTGGCTTTGTATTTTTAAGTAAGCAACAAACCAACCACTCTTCAGCCTGATAAAATCAGGACGAAGAAAACCATTATATTGAGTATTTGTGGTATATGGAAGGAAAGCAATCTTAACACTAAAAATGGGGTGAGGATTTACTTCCTCTCCATCTCCCCGTCTCCTTCTTTCACAACTAAAAAATAATACAAATATAGAAATTTGTCAAGAGAAAAATACCAATCCCAAACCAAGATTTCTTATTATCTAACCCTTCCTCTATCAATCTGTTCAGAATGAAATGCTTAAGTTGTAAAACCGTAAAAACATTTAAATCTAAAGTAACAAGTATCTGACTGTTTTCATAAAACTTTTATCATTTACAGGGTAGAGGACCAATCTTTAAAAGATAAGAAATAAGATAAACTATATCTGAGAGACTTACTCTTCCACTACAATTTATATCACCAGACTGAAGTGGTTCAGGCGCAGGACCTGATTTAAAAAGATAGTCTATAAGGCATATTACATCCAGCACTGATAAGTAACCATCTTCATTTACATCTCCCCGAATAAACTGCACATATTTCAGGGTAGCATAATCGAAGGAAGTTCCATTCCCCGATGACCATCCACTTACATATAAGTTACCTGAATTATCCACAGATAAAGCAGATGCATGATCAGAGGAATTTCCCGGACCGTTGTATCTTTTTTCCCAGAGTTTGGTTCCATATGAATCATATCCGATAGTAGCATAATCACCATAGGTAAGACTATCTGGGCTATATCCTGTTACAAATATATTGTCTGAGTTATCTATGGTTATTGCCCAGGCTCTGTCAGAGGAATTTTTAAAACCATTGTACCTTCTTGTCCATACAGAATCTCCATTCGGTCGGTATTTTATTGTAAGGTAATCATGGGATGTTTCAGACCCCCAGCTGAAACCTGTAATATAGACATTGCCTGAATGATCCAGAACCATCGAGGTGGCCTGGTCCCATTCATTATCTAATCCGTTATATCTCCTTACCCAATCAGTCTCTCCGTTAGCATAATACTTTATAGTAGCATAGTCATAGGATACTCCTCTTCCAAAGCTCATTCCAGTGACATAAACATTACCCGAACGATCAACAGCTATAGCATAAGCTTTATCATCACCATTTCCAGGGCCATTATATGTTCTTACCCAAACAGTATCCCCATCAGGATTATATTTTATGCTCACGTAGTCATATTGCGCTCCACTCTCTTTTTTATAACCAGTTATATAGAGATTGCCAAAATTATCCACTTTTAAATCTTTTCCCACAAAATCATACATTCTGATCCATAAGCAGTTCCCGTAACTATCATACTTTAAAGTCATAAGAGTCCCGGTTACATAAACATAGCCTGAATCATCCACTTCTACAGCATTAGCAGAAAGATTCATATCTTTTTCTTCTCCATAAAATACCCTCACCCAGGCAGTATCCCCGTCAGGTAGATATTTTATTGTGACAAAATCACCATATACCCCGGAGTCCGAACCAAGTCCAGTTGCACCAGTGACATACACGTTACCATATTCATCCACCGCTATAGCCTCTGCATAGTCATCTAAATCCGCTGTGCCAGGATACCTTCTTACCCAGGCTGTATCTCCGTCCGGGAAGTACTTTATGGTCAAAAAATCACTATTAGTGGTTTCATTTATATCTTGATCGCTGTATCCTGTTATATAAATATTATCCTTACCGTCCACAGTTAAATCAGTTACTTTATCATTTCGGTTAGCAGTACCATTATACCTTCTAACCCAGGCAGTATCAACTGACTGGGCGAATAAAGGCAGGGCAAAAAAGAAAGTGAGGAAAAATGCAAAAATTACTTTTGTAACAAACATCTTGAATTATATTGAATCAGGAGTCGATTTCCCCTTATTAATAATTACTGTTTTCAAATGAAAATTCATATTAACCGACCGGAAATGATAACCATATAGCTCTTATATAATATATACTGATATTTAAAAGAATTATTTAATTCTACGCTTAGCAAACCACTTTAGTCTTCATTACTATCTTTTTTTGTATAAAAAGATTGATATATAACTAAATGTGCTGTATATTAATTATGTTATAAATGATTCTAACAAAAGGGCAAATAAAGATGACCCTAAGTTCTTATTTTAAAACGAGGTAGTAGCTTTGGTAATAGAAAATAAATAAGTACATATTATATTTTGTATAAGCAGTAAAATTTATGTTAGATTCGATCGAATCCGCAGGATATCATTTAATAGAAAAAATAGGCTCAGGTGGCATAGCTTCTGTTTATAAGGTTTTGAACTTTGACAAGAGAATAGTTGCCTTAAAAATTCTTTCATGCTTGGAACCTGAATATATTGAAAGGTTTAAAAGGGAATTTCTGCTTCTGAGTAATATCCGCCATCCTAATATCGTACAGGTCTATGACTTTGATAATACCTCAAAAGCTGAACCTTGCTTTTCCATGGAGTACATTGAGGGGAAGGATTTCAAATCCTTTTCATTTGAACCGGATCACCAGAGATTCTATTCTGTTCTACTTCAGATATTCCAGACCTTAGAATTCCTGCACTACAAAGGTATAATCCACGGCGATCTCAAACCTTCCAATGTTTTGATTACTTCAGAACGGGATGAAAAACCAAAAGTGAAGTTCACCGATTTTGGTTTTGCTGAATTTGGGAAAACCATTGATTCTGCACAATGGAAAGGGTCACTTCCCTATCTTGCCCCGGAAATAATCCGCGGGGAGGAGTACAATCATCAGGTCGACCTTTATTCTCTTGGTGTAATGATCTATGAGGCTATAACAGGGAACATACCTTTTAAGGAGAAGGACTTGATGGACTTAGCCAAAGCCCACTTAGATCAGGAACCCGAATTTAATAAAAACATTGAAATAGCAGAAACCTTGAAAGATATAGTTCTTAAGTTGCTCAAAAAAGACCCTATTGATAGATACTATTCAGCACAAGAGGTCATGGATGACTTGAAAGAGCTTATCGAGATATCTCCAGAAGAAAATGATATGATTCTAGGCAAGAGCCTGTTATCCTCAGCTCCTTTTATTGGACGGTATGATGAGCTTTCTGTTTTGAAAGAAAATTTAAAAAAGGCAAAGGACGGAGAATCCAGAACTATATTAATCCAGGGGGAGTTCGGTATTGGTAAGACAAGGCTCCTGAAAGAATTAAAAATATTTACCCAGCTCAATAGAGACAAAATAATCTGGAGAGATACTTTAAACACAAACAAAATTCCTCTTTCTAAACTCCAGAAGATAGTAACAGAATCCCTTCCCTCCCTAATAGTTTCAGATGATTTTCAACACCTCTCTTTAGAAGAAGTAGACCTTTTTCTCAAATGGTCAAACCAGTTAAAAGAAAACAGGATCCTCATATGCTTAGGCTTGGAAGATGATTACTCTCTTTCAGGGAAAGAGAATAAAGCACTTCAAATAGAATCAAATGCCGAATCACAATTAAAGGAGAATCTCTGTAAGATAACTCTTAATCCCCTGACCATGGAGGAAACTAAAAGATTTATAAGCTCAAGTTTCAACTGGAAATATGGTGAAAATAAGGCTGGAGAATTAATTTATGAAGCATCAGGGGGCAGCCCTTTTTTTATTAACTGGGTATTAACTTCTCTGTTAGAGCAGGGCTATTTGACCAGAACTAATAAGCTCTGGCAAATAAATCTTGGGGGATTTCAGAAGATTAAATTACCAGAATATTATGAATCTCAACTAAAAAGAAATTTAAGTCATTTAAATCCTCAAAGCCTGAGTCTTTTAGAAACAGCTTCAGTATCAGAAAAGGGCTTGGTAATTGAGCTTTTAACTCAGGTTTCAAATCTAAGCAGGGAAAAGATAAAAGAGTGTTTGGGTGAACTACTTCAACAAAAGTTTTTAAAAACACCGACAAACTCTTCTGAAAAGGATTTGATTTTTGTAAACGGATTAGTTAGAAACTGGATTTACAATCACCTTGACGAAAATAAGAAGAAATCCCTGCATGAGCACTGGGGGAAAAACATTGAGAAGAATTACTGTAGTAAACTTGAAGAAGTCTTTGACGAGTTAGCCTTTCATTACCTTAAAGCAGGGAATAATGTTCATGCTTTTAAATATTCCTTCTTGGCCGGGGATATGGCAGGGAAGGAGAACGACCATAGCAAGGCAATCAGTCATTACGAAAATGCTATTAGCCTGTTTGATACAGAAATTGATAAAACTGGCTTATCGAAAATTGACCTTTTAAAAAAATTAACCGAGCAGTATAGAATTTCTGGGGATTTTGACAAAGGCATCAGCTTCTGCTCTAAAGGGCTTGAACTCAGC
>JAOUFL010000087.1 GCA_029858245.1 Candidatus Zixiibacteriota bacterium | reverse complement strand
TCCAGCATATAATTTAAGCAGACCTCTCTAAGATTGGGATATATGCCTCCCTGTATAATCCCGAAAAGAGTCTGACTATTTTCTGTCTTTTCTTTTTCGTGCTCGAACTTGGACCTCTGTGCCCATTGCATAGTGTATTCCGTAGCCCTTTTGGTAAAAGGGTAAGAAGAAGGATAGGGTACGCATTCATCCAGAGGCATTATGATATCAGCACCAAGCGAATGCTGTATCTGTATGACTTTTTCTGGAGTAAATTTATGCAGTGACCCATCCAGGTATGATTTAAAACCGACCCCTTCATCCGTAACTTTGGCAAGCGGGTTCAAGCTGAATACCTGATACCCTCCGCTGTCCGTTAGAAGTGGTTTTCGCCAGCTCATGAAGTTTTGTAGCCCACCTGCTTTTTCTATCAATTTATGACCTGGCCTGAGATAAAGATGGTAGGTATTACCCAGTATGATCTCGGTTCCCAGCTCTTCCATCTCATGCGAACAAAGGGTCTTAATGGATGCCTGAGTACCTACTGGCATGAAAACCGGTGTATTTATAGTACCGTGATCTGTGTTTATAAAACCAGTTCTGGCAGGCGATTTTTCATCCTTTTTTATAACTTTAAACTCAAATCTATTCAAAGTCAGCTCTTTTCTTTTCTACTGAACCCGAAAACTTCCAATTTCTTGGAAAGACCACCCCAGTACTCCTGCGCTTTGGTACAATAAATCAGAGGTTTAAACTTGTTCAGATCAGGTCTGTCTTTTGCATCCAGGTATTCCTCATCCGCATGGCTGGCTACTATATCTGCTATAAACAGGTCATGCGAGCCCAGCTCAATAATATGCTTGACCTGACATTCCAGGTTAATGGGACATTCCTTGATCAATGGAGCACTAACCACTGAACCGACTTCAGGAGTAAGCCCTGTTTTCTCGAACTTATCCATATTTTTTCCAGAATAACTTCCGCAAAAATCTGTTTCTTCCAGAAGTTTCTCGGTGGTAAGATTTACGACAAACTCCCCTGATTTTTGAATGATACTGTGTGAATGTCTCGATTTTCTAATAGCCAGGGAAATCATCGGTGGTTCAGAACAGGCAATCCCCACCCAGGAAGCGGTGATAATATTCGGTTTATTATTACCCCATTTACAGCTCACCATTACAGCAGGCAGCGGTATAAGCAGGGTTTGGGGTTTTAATTTCTTCTTCGCCATAATTTCTCCTTCTTAAGTTAGCAGGTAGCTTTTAACATTCAGTTTTTTATCTTTAATCGTTTGATCGTTTGAACCATTGAACTTTTTATTTTTAAACTTTAGATTTTTTAAATAGTATTGACAGCGCTTCTTTTAAATTCGTTACCCCTTCGATACCGATCCTGAATTTGCCTTTCAGGTTACGTGAATTACCCTCGGGAATCACGCATCTTTTAAAACCCAGCCTTTCCCCTTCCCTGATCCTTTTCTCGATCTGATTTATGCTTCTCACCTCACCACCCAAACCTACCTCACCCATTATCAGGGTTTCTCTGTTTACGGGAATATCCTTAAAATTAGAGACCACAGCAGTAACCACTCCTAAATCTATTGCCGGCTCGTCTATCCATACACCACCTGCTACATTTATGAAGATATCCGATGAAGAAACTCTCAAGCTTTCTCTTTTCTCCAGTATTGCCAGAAGCAGGGAAAGCCTTTTATAATCGATTCCTGAACAAACCCTTTGAGGCATACCGTAAACCGAAGGAGATACCAGAGCCTGCAGTTCAAGCAGGAGTGGTCTGCTCCCCTCCAGTGAACATACCACCACCGAGCCGGATGCATCCTCACCTAATTCCGAGAGAAAAAGCTCTGAGGGATTTGATACTTCCACTAATCCCTTTTCCTCCATCTGAAAAACACCTATCTCGTTAGAAGAGCCGAACCTGTTCTTTACTGACCTGAGAATCCTGTAAGCATAGTTTTTTTCTCCTTCGAAATAAAGCACAGTATCAACCATATGCTCTAAAACTCTTGGACCAGCTATGGAGCCATCCTTGGTAACATGCCCGACAATAAAAACAGCCACTCCTTTACTTTTTGCCAGCGATATAAGTTTTGAAGCACATTCCCTTATCTGCGAGACGGAGCCCTGCGGGCTTTCTAATTCTGAAGAATAGGTTGTCTGTATGGAATCGACCACTGATATACACGGAGGATTTTCCTCAAGTGTATTCAGGATAACATCCAGGTCTGTCTCAGCTAAGATCTCAATTTTATCCGAATCGATGCCCATTCTTAAGGCTCTTAATTTAACCTGCCTTAGCGATTCCTCTCCGGTAATATATAAAACTCTGCCCAGTCTCTCAGCTACCCTTTGACTTGCCTGAAGCAAAAGGGTTGACTTCCCGATTCCCGGGTCACCTCCCACCAGAACTGCCGAGTCTTTTACAATTCCCCCGCCTAACACCCGGTCTAACTCATCTATTCCGGTTCTTATTCTGTCCTCATCTCCGAATTTCACCTGACTCAAAGGAAGCGGAGCAGTTCTAAATCCTCTTTTCTCAATTGCTTTTTCTTTTCTTCTGGATACCTTCTCTTCAGTCAGGCTGTTCCACGAACCGCAGTCTTGACACTTCCCCATCCATTTGGGAAAACTGCTTCCGCAGTTTTGACAGATGTATATAGTTTTTAATTTATCCGCAGGCGACATAAGTTTTTCTTTTGAACCTTTAAACCTTTGAACTTTCGTGCTTGCCAGGTCCCCTGACCTGGCAAGTCCAGTTATTACGTTGGTTCAGGGGATCCAACAAACACTTTAAATATATGCTTTATGCTTTTCAATCTTCCTTTTTTTATTCCAGTTCATTTGCTAATTTGGGTCTTGGAACCTGGTTTTACAGGATTTTTTTTATCTTACCTCTAACATCTTCCATCTTCCTTTTTTTATTCCAACGTCGGTATAGGTCCCTCAGATGAGCCTTCTATAAATTGTTTAACCACCGGATCAGTGGTATTTTTAGTCTCTTCAGGTGTACCTGCAAAAATAATTTTACCCTCATACAGCATAGCAATTCGGTCAGCAATTTTATAAGCTGAAACGATATCATGTGTAACCGCAATAGAGGTGATGGAAAGTGTGTCTCTTAACCTGATTATCAGTTCGTTGATCACATCAGCCATAATCGGGTCAAGACCGGTAGTTGGTTCATCATACAACACAAATTCCGGGTTCATAGCAATTGCCCGTGCTAATCCTACCCTTTTCTTCATCCCGCCGGATAGTTCTGCAGGTCTTAAGTTCTCTACGCCACTCATACCAACCAATCTCAGTTTCTCCTTTACTATCTCTTTGATCTTTTCCCTGCCCAGGTGAGTATGCTCCGTAAGTCCCAAACCCACATTTTCTTCAACTGTCATCGAATCGAAAAGTGCAGAACCCTGAAAAAGCATCCCGAATCTCTTTCTCAGGTCATATAATTTATCGTTACTATAAGAGGTTACCTCTTCTTCATCTATAAAAATCTGCCCGCTATCCGGCCTCATAAGACCGATTATATGTTTCAAAAGCACGCTTTTTCCACAGCCACTTCTGCCAAGAATAACAATAGTCTCCCCTTTTTCTATATTCAGGCTTACCCCGTTCAAAACCTGATTTCTGCCGAAATTTTTGAAAAGCTCTTTTATCTCAATCATTTTAGGTGATAGGACTTAGGTGGTAGGTGGTAGGTAACCTAAAACCTATCACCTACTACCTATAACCTCTTTTTAACTTCCAAACAAAAACGACGCCAGTATATAATCTGTGATTAAAATCATCACGCTTGCCATAACCACTGCCCGGGTGGTTGACCTCCCAACACCTTCGGCACCACCTTCTGTTCTGAATCCCATATAGCAGCCTACTAAAGCTATAATTCCGCCGAATACGAAAGCCTTTAAAAGTCCTGCCCATACATCACTCATGCGGAAGAAAAGTTTGAGACCATTCAGGAAGGTAAAGGAGGAGACATTCAAGAACAAAGTCGAAACCAAAAGACCGCCCAGTATGGCAATGAAATCCGAGAAGATAGTCAATACCGGCAGCATGATCAAGCCCGAGATAAAACGAGGAGCCACTAAATATTTGACCGGATCCAGAGCCAGAGTTTCTAAAGCATCGATTTGTTCTGTAACCTTCATAGTTCCAAGCTCTGCAGCAATGGCTGCCCCTACTCTGCCGGCAACAACCAGAGCAGTCAACACCGGACCCAGCTCAAGAATTACCGATTTGCCCACAGCCGTTCCCAGATATCTCATAGGAACGTAATCCGAGAACATATAAGCTGCCTGAACACTGGCTACTCCACCGGTGAAGATCGAGGTGATCATAATCAGTGGCAGTGAATTAACCCCCATAAAAAGCATCTGCTCAACAGTCAGATGAAACTTCTTGATACTTACCGGCAGACCCAGAAGGATATTCTTGATTAATATTGCGAATTCTCCCGCCATTTCAAAAAACAGTGTGGTCTTACCCCCGATCACCCTTAAAGGATTTTCATTTCTGGGCAAATTTCCCCTCTCCTAAAATTCAACGATTATATCTATACGGCACACATCATCGGTTTTCTTAGAAAGGCGTATCCCGGTGAATCTCCAGATTCTCAAACCGTGCATAATCTTTTATGAAACTCAAAAACACGCTACCCGTGGGACCATTCCGGTGCTTGCTAACTATGATCTCCGCGATCCCTTCGCTGTTCTCTTTCTTTCCATATATGTCAATAGTATTTATCTCGTACATCTCCGGACGATAAACGAACATCACCATGTCCGCATCCTGTTCTATTGCTCCCGATTCTCTTAAATCCGCCAGGTGAGGCCTTCTTTCTCCTCCTCTTCTTTCCACCTCTCTGGAAAGCTGGGAAAGTGCTAAGACCGGTACGCTCAAATCCTTAGCCAGTCCCTTCAATGCCCTGGAGATAAGTGAGATTTCCTGCTGACGGTTTTCTACCCCTCTTTGACCCTGCATCAGCTGAAGGTAATCCAGTATTATAACTCCAATATTTTCTCTGGCTTTCAATCTGCGGGCTTTTGCCCGCATTTCCAGTATCCCGATTCCAGGCGAATCGTCTAAAAATATTTTTGCCTCAGACAGAGGACCAGCCGCAATCGAAAGGTTCGCCCATTCGTGGTCGGAAAGCCTGCCGGTTCTCATCCGGTGAGAAGAGATTCTCGCCCGGCTGCACAGCATCCGATTTGCTAACTGATTTTTTGCCATCTCCAGGCTGAAAATAGCCACAGGAATTTTTTCCTCAATTGCGATATGCTCGGCAACGGACAAACTGAAAGACGTCTTACCCATTGAGGGTCTTCCTGCTACTACCACTAAATCAGCGGGCTGTAAGCCTGCGGTTAAGCTATCCAGGTCCTTGAATCCGGTGGGAATACCGGTGATGTGACCTTCCCTTATTTTATCTATAGACTCAAATGTATGTGGTAATATATCTCCTAAAGACACAAAACCCGGCTTGACTCTTTTTTCCGAGATGTCGAATATCTTCTGCTCGGCACTGTCCAGTAAATAATCCACCTCTTCGGTCAAGTCGTAACAGCGGGTGATTATATCAGTAGTCGCCTGAATTAACTTTCTTAAAGTCGCTTTCTCCAGGATAATTTTGGAATGATATTCCACATTGGCAGAAGTGGCAACGCAGTCAGCCAGATCCAAAAGAGCAACTTTACCACCAACCTCCTCAAGCTGATTTCTTTTTGATAACTCTTCTCCTAAGGTAATCAGGTCTACTGGCTCGTTCCGATCATACAATGAAACCATAGCTGTGTAGATCTTCGCATGAGCAGGCTTATAAAAACTGGACTCGTCTATAATCTCTATGGTACTGCCAATAGCATCACGATCCAAAAGCATTGCCCCTAAAACCGCCTGCTCAACATCCACAGCCTGGGGTGGTACTCGTTCTGCTCCGATCATTTGTTCAGCCATAATTCCTCAAATACAGGAGTTAGGTGTTAGGTGATAGGTGGTAAGGACCTAAAACCTATGACCTATTACCTATCATTCTATCATATTCGCTTCTCAACAGCTTCACATCTTCCCAGGTATCTTTTTTGAACTGAGGATATCTTAAAAGAGCAGCTGGATGGTAAGTTACCATAAATTTAATTCCCTGATAATCGTGAAAACTGCCTCTTAGCCGATTTAGTGGCTGTTTCGTTTTAAGAAGAGCCTGGGCAGCAATTCTTCCCAGGGCACATATTAGTTTCGGCTGAATCAGTTTTATCTGCTCTATGAGATAAGGTTCGCATTTCTCGATCTCGTCCGGGAGGGGATCCCTGTTCTCCGGAGGGCGGCATTTTAACACATTCCCGATATAAACTTCTTCTCTTTCGAAGTTTATGGCTGCCAGAATTTTATTTAACAGCTGACCTGCTCTGCCCACAAAGGGCTCTCCCTGCAGGTCCTCATCCCTGCCCGGAGCCTCTCCGATAAACATCACCTCGGCTTTGCTGTTTCCGGTTCCAAACACGAAATTGGTTCTGGATTCATACAGCTGACACTTCTGGCAATCTTTTATGTTATGATATAAATCCTCCAGAGAATTTCTGGATTCTCTCTTCCTTTCAAAATCCACTTTGAAATCCGGAGATAATTGGATCTCCTCCAGTCCTAAATCCATCTGCTGCTTCAAATATTTTTTGGTTAAGGCGAAAGCCTCCATCATCCTTATATATTTGTCTTCCATTTGACGGGCATTTTATTTTTTCAAGAGCTTTATAATCCTACCCACGATTTTCTCTGCAAGCTCTCTTTTAGACATAAGGGGTAGTTTTTCTATTTTGCCATTTTTATCGATTACAGTCGCTATATTGGTGTCAACCCCGAAACCAGCTCCCTCCTTTTCGGGATTATTTACCACCACCAGGTCCAGATTTTTTTCTTTCAGTTTCAGTTTTGCATTCCTCAGCTCGTCCCGGGTTTCTATGGCAAAACCAACCAGAATTTTTTTCCCTTTCCTTCTACCCATTTGCTTGAGAATATCTGCTGTGGGTTTAAGCTTTAAATCCAGCCCTGCTTTTTCTTTTTTTATTTTTCCCGGGTAAATTATCTGCGGAGTAAAATCTGAAACCGCAGCGCACATAATCAGAACATCTGATTTCCCATAATAATTTTTAACTGCCTTATGCATATCGCCAGCCGTTCTTACTCTTATGAGGGTTATACCATAAGCAGTTGCAAGATTGGAGGGACCTGAAATCAGGGTAACTTTAGCGCCTCTTTCAAAAGCTTCTTCTGCCAGGGCATATCCCATCTTACCCGTAGAAGGATTTGTTAGTACTCTAACCGAATCTATGGGCTCCTCTGTTCTGGAGGCAGTAACCAAAATCGATCTGCCTGTCAGGTCCTTTTTCCCTGCCAGAAGCTTCAGGATAACATTCTTAATCTGCTCCGGTTCAGCCATTCTTCCTCTGCCCACCTCTCCGCAAGCTAAATCTCCTACCCCTGGCTCGATAAATCTATATCCTGTTTTTTTTAGCTTTTCTATATTCTCCTGACAGATAGGATTCTCATACATATTAACATTCATTGCCGGAGCTAAAAGAACAGGTGCTTTGGTTGAGCTTATAACAGTGGTTAAAATATCGTCTGCAATCCCGGAGCTGATTTTTCCAATCAGGTTATAGGTAGCGGGAGCAACAATAATTAAATCTGCCCATCGGGCTAGGCTGATATGTCTGGCCCCGACTTTTTTGCCCTGCGGAAATAACTCTGTTACCACCTCGTTCTCTGACAGGGTTTCCATAGTAAGAGGAGTAATGAACTTCATTCCTGCTTGAGTCATCACCACTATTACTTCTGCATCTTCCTTTTTTAATCTCCTGCATAATTCGGCAGACTTATATGCTGAAATCCCACCGGATATTCCCAGAATTATTCTCTTACCCTTTAACATCTTTGTTTTGAAACCTTAATAACTATTTATCATTGTTTGTCAACGGAAGGTTCAACAATTTATATTCCTTCCTGGTCGATCCAGAAAAGCTCGGTAGTTATACTGTCCGGGCTATAATGGGAGAAAAAAAGCTGATTAGCCAGGCTCTTTATGGTTTGCAATTCGACTATTTCCCTGCCTAAAGCTAAAGACCTTTTTATTAGAATCTGCATCTCCTCTTTTCCCAGAAGCCCTAACTCCTCCATCTGATATAAAAACCCGTAACTTTCCTCAGAGAAATATTTATCTTTGCACCCCCTGAGCCATCCATAGAGATTACCTTTCTCTTTTTCTGTTTTAGATAATCTTGGTAGCTTATTCAAAAACCACAGATATGCTCTTTTAATCTCCTCTTCAGAAAATCCTAACTCTCTTAAATCCCTGAAAACGTTCACCAGGTTCCCTACTTTACCCTGGTTGCTCTTTACGTATTGAGCTAAATATATGATTATGTCTATGGCTTTATTATCCAGGTTTTCCAATTTACTATCACCTCTGAAATAATCTATCAAAATTATAAACCAAAATCAAGAGTTTATTAATAGAGGTCTTAAAAGAAATCTGTTCTGCTTTTTCTAAACCTTAAACCCTTGAACCCTTTAACTTTTGTCTTTTTAATTAATGCCTGAAATGTCTTACACCGGTAAAAACCATAGCTATGTTATGTTCATTAACCGCTTTTATAATCTCCGGATCACCTTTTGAACCTCCAGGCTGGATGATTGCTTTGACTCCGGCTTTTGCTGCCTCATCCACGCCATCTCTCATCGGGAAAAAAGCGTCCGAAGCCAGAACCGAACCCTTGGCTCTATCGCCTGCCTTCATCGAGGAGATAATAACCGAATCAACCCGGCTCATCTGTCCGGCACCGACACCAACGGTTTTTTCACCCTGAACCAGTACTATGGAATTTGATTTTACGTGCTTGGCTACTTTCCAGGCAAAAAGCAACGATTTAATCTGCTCGGGGGTTGGCTGGACCTGGCTAACTACCCTTAGTTCACTTTCCTCTATCTCTCCTTCATCTGCCTCCTGAAGCAACACTCCGCCTTTGATTATCTTATAAACCTTCTGGGCAGTCAGTCTACCCTTTAACAGATCAGGGCAGGCTAAAAATCTTCGGTTTTTCTTCTTCATAAGAAGCTCTAAGGCTTTTTGCTCATAACCGGGTGCCAGAACGCATTCCACGAAAAAAGTCTGGTCGAT
>JAOUFL010000286.1 GCA_029858245.1 Candidatus Zixiibacteriota bacterium | reverse complement strand
TAACGGTTTTGTGCTCTCAGCTCTGGGAGTATTTTTTGCCAAGAGAAATACCTCCTTTAACCAGCTTCTGGTTCCAATACTCATTTTAAGCTACCCGATCTTTGATATTTCACTGGTTACTTTTACCCGTTTGAAAGAGGGAAGGAAAATCTATCAGGGGGGGAAGGATCACACCTCACATCGTTTTATGAATTTGGGCTTTCAGCTTAAAAACACTTTAAACTATATCTATTTAATCAGCCTGGGTCTGGGTGCAATAGCTCTTTTGGTGTTTTTCTTTATTGAATCCCCCTGGAAGGTTCTGATTGCTTTCTGTGTAGGCATTCTTTTAGCCATTTTAGGAGCTCATCTTCACCGACGATTTGCCCGCGTTGAAGAAAAATTAATTTTGATTTTTCTGGATATACTCGCAATCAATACTGCCTTTCTTTTCTTCTACTGGTTAAGATTTGAATCTGGAGTTTTCAATACCCTGGTAATTATACCCTTGTCTGAATATATTATACCCGCTATCTGGATTACCCTATACTGGTTAGTCCTCTTCGCCATATTAGGTTTATATGAGATTAAATGTGAACTTCCTCTTAAAGATGAATGGCTCAGGGTATTTAAAGCAACGATCCTGGGAATAATGATCTTTTTTATTCTTTCAATAAAAATAATATCCATCAGGTTTGTTCTCCTTTATAGTTTAAGTCTCGTTTTTCTTCTTATGTCTCTCAGGACAATATTTATCTTAGCCCAGAGAAAGATTTTTTCCAGCAGTATCGGGTTAAGGAAGACTTTAATTTTAGGAACCGATGGAAAAGCAAGGGGGATAAGCAGATTATTACAAACAGAATCTAATCCCGGATTTAATGTTTTGGGATTTGTCTCAGAAGGAGAAAATCATCCGGAGGATTTAAAAGTCCTGGGTTGTTTTGAGGATCTGGATAAACTGGTGAAGAAAACAAAGGCAGAGGTATTGATATTTGCCTTAGAGGATAACAGCATTTGCATGGTTTCTCAGATATTGAGAAATTTAGAGGAAGTAGAGGTGGATATTGTGGTGAGAGAAGATTTAAGCCGCAACTTTATTGGTTTTAAAAAAAGATACTTTTACAAAGGAGATTGGTTGAGGATTTTTCCCAATCAGTTGAGGACGTGGGAATTGGGAATTAAACGGATACTTGATCTTTCAATCTCATTCCTTTTAATTCTGATCGTAAGCCCGATCTGGCTTGTGGTTTCCTTTTTTATCTCGGTGAATTACCAGGGTGGAATTCTACTGAAGAGAAAATTTCTTGGAAAAGGAGGCAAGGATTTTCGACTACTCAGTTTCAATTCTGGTCCTCTGGATTCTCAGAACAGATTGGGTGATTTTTTGAGAAACTCCGGGCTGGTAAATTTCCCAGTTTTTCTTAATGTATTGAAAGGCGAGATGAGCCTGGTAGGTCCTCATCCATTTGAGAAAGAGTCTTTAAACTTTTTACCTGAGTTGATAGAATATTATAAGAGAGTGGAACTCAAGCCAGGTATATACGGCCTGGAACAGAAGAGGGAAGAATCTTCTTCTTCCGAAAATATATCAAGAAGAGCATTAGAGGATGGTTTTCTCTATGCGGAGAAGATCTCCCTATGGTTGGATATAAGGATTTTATTTAAACAGCTTTTAAGACTTTTCTTCAGGAGGTAGAATGTTCGACCTGAAATTTATCAGAGAAAATCAAGAGGCAGTTGAAAAAGCAATTAAAAATAAAAATGAGTCTTTAAATTTAGACGAGATATTACAGCTTGACCAGAGAAGAAGAGATACAATATCCAAAGTGGAAGAGCTGAAACACCAGAGGAATCTTGCGAATCAGAAAATAGTCTCACTTAAGAAGGAGGGTAAAAATTCCCAGGTGGAAATTGAAAAAATGAAAGAGGTTTCTCAAAGTATTTCCTCCCTGGATGGTAATCTGAAGGAGATGGAAGAGGAGTTAAACAGGTTTTTACTGAGGATTCCCAATATACCTCATTCTTCAGTGCCAGTTGGATTTGGTGAAGATTCAAATGTGGTGATCAGAACCCGGGGAGAGATACCCCGGTTTGATTATGAGCCAAGAGCTCACTGGGAAATAGGTGAGCTATCAGGGATTCTGGATCTTACCCGAGGAGCTAAACTCTCAGGATCTGGCTTTTATACCTTAAAAGGAAAAGGTGCCCTTTTAGAAAGAGGGCTGATTAATTTTATGCTGGATTTG
>JAOUFL010000086.1 GCA_029858245.1 Candidatus Zixiibacteriota bacterium | reverse complement strand
CAGGCTCGTTCAGTCTACCAGAGGTATCACGGAAGTACGCCGCCGGATGACATTAAAGAAGTCATAGCGGGTTTACCCTCGGCTACCGAGCTTTTTCGTTCAATGGTACAGGAGATGAAAGAAGCCAGGACAGCAAATCTTATAATCGACTTAAGTCAGAACGGTGGAGGAAACTCGCTCTTAAGTAATATCCTGGTATATTTTTTATACGGTAAAGAAAAACTGCTTTCACTACAGGGCAAAACCGTTGAGGTGATTAAGTATTCCCCTGAATATTTCGAGATCTTCCCCTCGCCAACACTTGAACAGATAAGTTCAGACGAGCTTTTTCCGCTGGCTATTGATGATTATGACCTGACTGCTGATTATGCTCATCGGGATTATCCGGGCAAAGAATACCTTGAACAGAAATTCCTGGAAAGAGTATCCTGGATGCCTACGTTTCAGGAGGAATACCGCTCCGGCAAATACAGCAGGTACTACTTACCGGATAAGGTAATGGTGCTTTGCGATGCGGGAACCTTCAGTTCCGCATTCACGGTCATGTATTATCTGAAACAGGCAGGTGCTGAGACTGTCGGCATCCCTTCTGCTCAGGCGGGTAACTGTTTTGGCGATATCCTGAGCTTCGAGCTGCCTAACTCGGGTTTAAAATATAATGTATCCCGAAAGTATTTCGAATTATTCCCCGGAGATAGCGAAAAAGGAAAAGTTCTATTACCGGACCACCTTTTGACCTACGACATTATGGCATCTTACCATTTCGATCCTGCTTCCCTCTTATTTTTTGCACTGGATATACTTAAACAGCGTCGGTAAGGCAAGCTGTTAATTACTCAATTATTAAGGAGATATCAGGTTCTCAAAGTCAATGTAATTTTATAGTCCTGAAGTTAAAACATCTTTCACTCCTAAACGAAAAAGCCTGCTTTGATGAAGCAGACTTTTTCGTTCATCTCGTTAATGCAGCTTCACTGTACCAGTGTTTTTTTCAAAAAATACTTGCAATGCCCCTCTGGATAATTCTCCAGAGTGCCAAACAGTTCATACCCCAGCCTCTCGTAAAATGGTCTTGCTTCAAAACTATAAGTATCCAGATGAGCGTGCTTGCATCCCATCTGCATCGCTTCTTGCTCCAGCATTTCCATCAATTTTGTTCCATACCCCATATTTCTCAGGGATTCTTTAATCCATAATAGTTCAATATACACCCAGCCGCCAAAAGCATTCGCAGATACTCCGCCAACGACTCTGTTGTTTTTATCCTGTATAAATATCCTCAGCGCTCTTCCCAGCTCAATCTTCCCTACCCTTTTGAGTATGTTCTCACCCAACCCGTACAAAATAACCATACGCCCTTCTTCGCTGGCTTCAAGTTCTGCCCGACTATCACATTTATGAATCGAAAATTTGTATTCGTCCATATCTTTTCCTCTCCCTGGTATCCTTGTATTATACTTTAGTTTTCTTAGTTCAAAAACTGCATGCTCCGGAATTTACCAACGTTTTTTTTCTGCTCTTATTATAAAATAACTCCCCCTTAGATACAATTACAAAGTTTAAGCAGCCTGGTGAGTAATTTACCTCCAGGTATGTTTCGGTAAATCGCTTGTCTGTTTGAGAAGCTAAAAATACCTTTCACTTTTAATGCTGTAAGTGAGTTCAGGAATTCTTATTCGATAATTAACTCTTTGAAGATTATTTGTCAGCTTTATCTGCAGCAAAACTTAAAATTTACTCTTTAATTTATAACCGGAATATTTAAATCTGTTAATAAAGTTCTTTCAATTTGAGTTTAAGATTCTTTTCCTGGTCGTTCCTTATTATAGTAAATATATACTCCGTCCCTGCTTCAGCAGCCATTAAATTAACAATTGCCGAGAGTCCACCTAAATTATCTACCTTGATATCATTTATCGCCAGCACAATATCACCTTTTTTAAATCCTGCTAAAGAAGCAGGTGTGTCTTCCGATACGAATAAGACCTCAAACCGCTTATCATCATTAACCATTATCTGCATCCCGCTTTTTGTCCGTGGGAATACACTGTCAAAATCATCACCCTTCTCGACTATCAACTGCTGTCTATTATAATCCAGATAGATAGTAAAATGACGAAGGATATTATTACCAAGATTACCGGTTACCTCAGTTTCACCAAAAGTACCGGTAACCTCTTCAGTAGGAAAAGATATTAAGGGCTTGTTAACGGTATAACCAGCTATTTCCAAAGTTTCAAATTGAACAGTCCGCTCCCTTCTGGCTCCTCCCGCGCCAAAACTGATACCGTTAACTCCCTCTCTTTCCAGAAAATCATTTTGTCTGGCAAAAGGATAACAAAAGTCAGACCCACCTGCTCCGGTATCCAGCTGCCATCTTCCGGGATATTTATCATCTATTGTTACCGGAACAACTGGAATTTCTCCATTTAACGGTGTGTCGAGTAACTTGCCATTACCGGTGTATTGAAAAGTTTCAGGATCATAAAAAGAAAGGGTTTTGTTGGCATAATCGATCTTTACAACAAAACGTGAGATGAAATCATACCCCAGGATTCCGATTGCATCCCAGCCTGCCTTCTTAAATATTTCTGTGCAGTTAATTGAGCAAACTGACTGCCCGTCAAATTCGACACCCTCGACACTGAAAGAGGGTAATTTAACCACTGAAAGCGATATGACATGACCAGCACCCTGCCCCTTAATATCACCCATTGCTTCAAGACCAAGCTCGACAGCAAAAGCTGAGTCGATAACACTTGCTCCTGATCCTGTATCAAATACCCACAATCGCTCTTTACCTCTGATGTTAACTCCTAAAAAGATGTGATTCATAAAATATACAAAGGGGATATTTTCTGAGCTGTTCCCTTTTGTAAAACGAAAATCTCGGAAATCCTCAGCCGGCGGTTCGAAAAGCAAGGGATCGATTTCAATATTCGACTCGTATTTTATTACCTGTATAACTGATTCCTGCCCCTCGGGTAGAGTTTTTATTTCCTGATGGAATGGTTTCAGCATGCCATTAACCTCTCGATAATCCGAATACAGGGTATGAGATTCCTCATCCGGTGTATGTGAGATTTCCTTGACGATCAAAAAACTTGACCTGTCTATAAATGTCAGGATATAATCTTCATTGATATTATTTATCGTTTTGATAACATAACATTCATTCCCGCCAATTTTTTCAATCCCCTCATAGCTCAGCGAAAAGGTGGAAGAGTTACGGTTGAGAAAATCATACCGAGCCATAAGCATCCGGATCTCTCTTCTTTTAAGCACGTTTTCGTCTTTATCTATTTTCACTTTATTATTAATATCCGCTGTCCATTTGTAGTTACCATTATCCCCGGCTGTCTCCTTGAATACCTGAAGATCCACCTCCTGTCTTTCATAGATTGGTGACTTTGTCCATAACCTGATGTTACCTTTAAGACCGTAAACCGCCAGCTCGGCTTCGCTATAAAAAGTCGATTCAGCTTTTATTTTTTCTAATCCTCCAATAGACTCAAAATACTTCCCAAAAATCCCGTAAGGATCGGAAAGATTGCCCTGGGCGAACGATTTCGCTGTTATCAGCGTCAAGATAACCAATGAACCGGAGATAATTCTCTTCAGAGTAATAACCTTATTTCTCATTATTCCTCCTTATTGTTTTTACGGTCTTTGTTCACCTTAATAAAGAATGTGGATGCATCCTTGTAGCCGGTTTCTTTAAGGTTTAACAATTTTTTATACTTTTTTATTATTTCCTTCAGCGTATTGATTTCCTGATTATCGTTAATTCCTTTTTCCAGATCAGAGAGCATAAGCTCATATACAAAACCCTGATAGTAAATCCAGGATAGATACTGGTTTCTGCTCCAGACTGCCTGAATTACCTGACTACCGTCTTTAGAGAGAAATGCCAGCAGATATTCCTCCCCATCAAAAACACCGTTTGCCCACTGTCCGGGCCACCTTTTACGAATATAATCACCTCTGGGATCAACGATAACCTTTACTCCCGGCAGGTTGCACTGTTCGCAAACCTTGGCAGTGATGCGAACTCCCCTTTTGGCTGCAGCTATAATGTCCTGGTAAAGCTCCTTTATGGCATAAGGGAAAAATTCGAGCATAATCACCCGCTCGGATTGTGAAAACATATTGCGATATTTTGATATCACTTGCTCGGCAGACAGGAGTTGATAAGTACGATTGTCAGCCGGGGATGGTTTAAGTTTTTCCAACTGGTTTTTTGCACGGTTTATTACCTCATTATAATGTTTCTGGTAATTATTCAGAAGTTCCTCTAATGGTATTGCCCGGCAGAGTCTGGTTTGGCTGTCCTCGATAATTATTACACCTTTGCTCTGCAACGATACCAGAGCTTTATAGGTATTGGCATCGGGTTTCCCGATCCCTTTGGCAATCCCATATCCGGTTGCGGGTGAATTCTCAAGTAAAAATGTGTAAATCAGTGCCTCTAAATTGGTCAATCCCAGTTCCACCAGAGGCTGTTGATTTATCTGTTTAATATGATTTTCTCCTGCCATACTACTTGCTCTTGCAAGTAATACGTATTAGATTCAAAATAGTTTTATTTATTTTCAACTAATCCTGTACTTTCTTATTAATTGGAAATAGTAAATATTATAAGTGGATCGTGGTAAAATCGTTATAAATTATTGTTCCCAATGATGAATTCAGAGATACATCTTTTGGTCGAGATTAATCTTTGCTATCCGAGGCAAAGGAAAAATGCATCTGCACTATTACCCAGTAACCCTTTCTTTTCTCGAGAACTCCGGTCCAGCGGACATCCTTCCACCCTGCTGGTTTACCGTTCCATTCGCCGAAATCATCAAGTCTGGCTGAAAACCAGGCAACCATCCCATCAAGGGATAAGTTTATCTTCAGGTCCTTGATCTTATAGGAGGTAGCGCGAAAAGCTTCGTTCATAAAAACGTTTTCCGTGTAATTACGGAAAGCTTCAAAACCATGAATGGTACTGGCATTGTCCGGATGATAGATGAAAAATGAAGAGTCCTGAGCTAGCGAATTGAACAATAGATCTTTATCCTTTGTCAGCGCCCAGCCGATTGAATTGTCAATGACTTTTTCGATTGCCCTCATTTCCTGCTCGGTATTTGAAAAATCCTTCATATGCACACACCCTATCATTAATATCCACATGGTTGTGACTATCAGTAAAAATAACTTCATCTTAAACCCTTTGCTCAAGAAAAGGATTGATTGCCTGACAATCTAAATTTAACACCCGGGCAGTGGTCCGCTTTTGAAAAGGAAGTTGATTAAGTAAATTACGTCACTTACATCTACCTCACCGTTACAATTAGAATCTGCTATTTCCAGCGGAACAGGCTTGGGACCGCCTTTGAAAAGATAGTTTATACAGTAAATTACATCTGAAACACTTCTTTCGCCATCTCCGTTCGCATCGCCAAGTTTTAACGGGCAGTCCGGGTAATAGTCTATTCCGTCTCCTGCTCCGGATATCTCGTAATAGTAAGGAAAACCCGGATTGGCAGCACAGTCAGACCAGTTGTTGCCGATATAGTCTAAGTTCCAATTATTATCAGCTGCGTTTTCCGTCTCATAAGCATCCTGACCATTCCCGGTAAACTCATTCCCCCAGAAGGTGTTGAATTGTGAATTATTGTCCAGATACGCACCATATTCGCTGTTCCCCAGAATGTTATTGCTGGCAAAATAATTATTGCTGGAACTGCTGTCCAGAACAATTCCCCGGTCATTATTATTTACATTGTTCCCAATCAAAGTGTCACCGTAACTGTTTTTCAGATATATCCCCTGCAGGTTGCTGTCTGCAGTATTGCTAACCAGAGTATTACTGAAAGCGGAGTCTAAAAGAATCCCCTCAAGGTTATGTTTCGTAATATTATTTATCAAAATACTGCTCGCTGAGCCTTTATCTAAATAAATACCCTGCCCGCTGTTATTATTTGTGGTATTGCTGCTTAAAGTATCACCGGAGCACTGCTTTAAACGAATTCCAACAGCGTTGTCATTTACGAGATTGCCAACCAGATTATTTTCAGAACTGTAGGTTAACTGAATCCCCTGGCTGTTATTACCTGCTGAATCATCCGTTAAAATATTGCCGGAGCTATGTTCCAGTTGAATTCCGATGTTATTGCCATATGCGGTATTCCCGTCTAAACTGTTGCCGGAGCTGTAAGCCAGCTGGATTCCATTTTCGTTATTATAATTTGAGGTATTGGCTGTCAGAGAATTATCAGGGCTGTTATATAGAACAATTCCATCTGTATTAAAATCAGCAGTATTATTTGATAGAATATTACCGGAGCTGGAATCCAGGTGAATTCCATAAGCGCTATTATAATTCGTGATATTGTTAATCAAGGTGTCACCGGAACCGGAGCTCACGTAAATTCCCTTTTCAAATGCTTGTATATTGCAGTTTTTAACAGTAACGTTACTCCTGCCGGACAGGGTAACTCCACTTCCTGTGCTGTCTCCTGCAATTATATGCCCGTTACAGTTAAGCGTTATCCCGTCTGCCCCGATTGATAATCCCCCACCCGCACAGTTCAGGTAGTCTTTATCCAGAACAGTATTGCTGGCTATATTGCAGCCGCAGTCCAGCCTGTCAGTATAGTACACATATTTCTCGACCGAGCACTCGCCATAACCGAGCTTATAGTAACCATCCCCGTTCCAGCCAGTTCCCCAGCTGTTTTTTATAATCCAGTAATCATCATCCTCATTGTACCCGGCAATTATCACAGCATGATTTGTGCTGTTGTCATCCGTACATCTGTAAATATCCCCATCCCAGTGACCACCAAAAGAACTGCCGATTCCTATGGATACTGCCAAGGGTCCCTTGGCTAACAGGTACTGCTTGATTGTCTCGCGATTGGTGGAAACCTTAGCGGAGGAATCGATTTTTACCACCCTGCTCTCCCAGTCAGCACATCTGTCAGAACAGGCAGCATCACTGCAGCTTCCATAAGTTTTATAAGAGCAGTTATCGTAGCAGGTATCCGGACACGAACAGGTATAAGTATCAACATATGGCATACAATTCTCATCCGGAACCCCATATTTCTTGATAAAATCTAAGGCTGCATCTTTCCAGCCTCCACAACAATTTTGTGAACCTGAATATTTCTGACAATCAGACACCAGGTACTCCTCCGATAAATTCAGGTCAAGGTTGGGATTGTCGTATCTGATATTGTATACTGCCTCCACAATGCCAATGGCTGAAAAAGCCCAGCAGGAACCACATCCACCCTGGTTTTTCACGGAAGTCATCCAGTTATAGCCGTTATGATTTCTCCAATCAAAACTTGAAGGTGCAAAAAGCCCTAAGGATAGCTCTTCAACGTTCTCCCTTTTCTCGAATGGAGAAGGGGTAGTGGCTCCCTTTTCACTCCTTTCGCTTAAACCGGTTAACTCGGTAACTGATCCTATTAAGTTACCTGTTTTCGAAACACATACTGCATATTCTTTCGAGAAAGGATTTTTTCCGTCAGTGCGTATCTCCATATCATAACCATTTTTTGCGCAATAGGAATAATTTGCTCCGCATTTTCCATTCAGGAAATCCCAGCCATCGCACTGGCTTCCATCGGGGAAAATGCAAACCCCTGATTGACCGGAAGGCCCATCTGTTATCTTGTATTCATAACCCATCTCGATACAGTAAACCGTAGCGGGGTTTGCCATACCGATTGGTCCTTCCTTCTCGTTATTTTTTGATGCTTCACAGTACCCGGTGAGAACTATATTTAAGGCGATGAACAGATGAAAACTCCACAGAGCCCCTCCACATAAAACCATTACGATCTTTTTAAACATTTTTTTCCTTTTTGAGTTAATGAGTATTCCGCTCTCCTTCTTTTCTTTAAAAGAAGACACTATAATAATAACCAAAAAACGATGAAAGTCAAGGGATATAAGGACTCAGGCCTAATTCTTTTGGTGATTTATAATTTGATAAATCAGTCAAGATATATCTGAATAGTTAATTGGTATGTATTGAAGGCATTGGTTTTATTTGTGGAAAATTATATTTTATCCGGTTTTAATGGTAACCTTCGGAATTAACGAGAGCAAACATAATGATAATTATCTACTTCTGGTCAGGAAAAAACTCTTCTACTCATAACGGGGATTATCGTTCTGAGCTGGTAAAATCATATATTATATGTTGCATCCGATTTGTAAGGACATATATTAAACCTGAAAATCCATTGAGGCAGGATCAAATGAAAGCCTTATCACATTTCACCTCCCTGGGCAAGCAATATATCCCCGAATGTAAAACCCTGGCAGAGGTGTTCAGACATAATAAATGCGGTGCTGATGTTGTGGTTCTATCTAATGACGATATCAACAAGGCTTTTGGTATTGCTTTCAGAACGCCACCCTGTGACTCTACCGGAGTCCAGCATATCCTGGAACATACCGTTTTTTGTGGCTCCCGGAACTATCCGGTGAAAGATGTATTCGCAGAGATATTAAAGGGGTCTTTGCAAAACTTCTTGAATGCCTATACCTATCTGGATTCGACCTGCTTTTTATTAGCCAGCCCCAGTATGACCGACTTCTACAATCTAATGAATATATATCTTGACTCTGTTTTTTACCCCCGCTTGGCCAAAGAAAGTTTTCTGGTAGAGGGCTGGCATTATGAATATGATAAAGCCGGTGATTCTCTAATATATAAAGGAGTAGTTTACAGCGAGATGAAAGGCTATTACACATCCGAGGATGTCCGTCTGAAAGAATATATTCAAAAATCTCTTTTCCCCGATAATGTTTATTTTTTTAATCCCGGAGGAGCCCCCGAAGAAATCCCGAAGCTCTCCTGGAAACAACTGATAAAATACCATAAAAAGTATTATCATCCCTCTAACGGATTATTCTATTTTTATGGAAATGGCAATATCGATAAGAACCTGATTGTTTTAAACGATTATCTGGATGATTTCGAAAAAACCATTATCAAAACCGGGATTCCACCACAAAGTCCCTTCAAGGAACGGCGTAGTTTTACCTTTCCATATCCAGTCAGTATTTCGGGAAAGAGAGCATCTGATCATATTATAACATTAAACTGGGCTTTAAAGGATAGACCGGATATTGAGGATACACTTGTCTACATGATATTAGATTTTATCCTGGTAAGAATGTCT
>JAOUFL010000285.1 GCA_029858245.1 Candidatus Zixiibacteriota bacterium | reverse complement strand
AGCTGATCCTAAATATGCTTATGCCTGGCTTAGAAAAGGTGACCTGCTTGCTAAGCTAGGTAAGCACGAAGAAGCTTCAGAGGCTTATGATAAAGCTATAGAAGCTGATCCTAAATATGCTTTCGCTTGGGCTAGTAAATGTTATCTGCTTGCAAAGGATGTAGGATACAAGAAAGCCTTGAAAGTTGTCAACAAAGCTATAAAAGTTAATCCTAAGGATAAACTGGTCTGGATTGTTAAAGGTGAGTTCCTTGCAAAGCTAGGAAAGCATGAAAAGGCATTAAAGGCTTATGAAAAAGTCACAAATGTTAAACCAAAAAGACTAGAAGATATTTTAATACATAGCATTGCTCTTATTGGATATGGTGTTTCTCTCTCTGCACTTGGAAGATACGAAAGTGCTTTAAGAGTTATTCATAAAGCTATAGATAGTAACCCAAAGGATGTTATGGCCCATAATGCCTTAGTGGAGATCTTTTTAGAGCTGGGAAATCACAAATCTGCTTCCGAAGAGGTAGAGAAGTCACTAAGAATAGATGAAAAGTCAGTAGATACTTGGGCATTGAAAGGAAGAATTGAAATAGAAAAACAAGAGTACGATAAGGCAATAGAATCATTCAAAAAGTCAATTACCTTAAATATTGCAAATGCACTGTTGATACTTTGGTATGTATATGCTAATTACCTTAAGGCAGAATTTACCGTTGGAACAAGTGAGCAAAGATACCAAGAAAAGATGCTTTTCATTATAAGAGAGCTAGAAAGAGCAGAAAAATTATCCAGGCATGATAGGAAAGAAGATATAAAAGCTCACATACTGTATTTTTTAGGGTGTTTTTATCATAAGAGCAAAGACTTTATTCGAGCAAAGAAAAAGCTGCATGATTGTCTTAAGCTAAGATCAAAAATAAAGGCATCTGCCCGTGAATTACTTGAGAATATTTGGAACTATCAAATTAGACCTCCTATGTGGCGTTACTGGTTAGCATCTCCAGTTTATTGCTGGCCTAAAAGGCTTTTTTTCATTCTTGTCTTACTTGGTATCTCTTCATTATTTTTATTTCACATCATTATACCTGCCAAAATAATATTTGTATTCGACGGTTTAATATTTGTGTCTGACGGTCTAAAAATAAATTGGAATATATATTCATTTCTTATTGTAATTTTAATTTTCATTCTCCTTTCTCCTATGATAAGACGCATTAAAGCTAAAGAAATAGAAATAGAAATCCATTCCCCTCTTCCCTTCGAACTTGCACTTTCCACTGCAGCTATGGCGGAAATAATAACAAAATTAGAAAAAGATAAAACGGTCAATCGTTGATAATATATTCAATATCCATAAAGAGGCTTGTAAAGGATCCATGGCGAAACAAAAATCTAAAATTCTACACTCTTCTATGTAACTTTGACGACATAAATCAAAAGGGAGGTGTCAGGAGGTATCTCCTGGCACCACAACAGCCTGCGGTATTCTATAAGGGTGGGGTTATTGAGGGGGAATAGCTCAGATATTAGCTTAAAAGCTCAAAGACTCAAAAAGTTCAATTCAGCGCTCTTTACGAAGCTCTTTTAAAATCTCCTGTGCAATTTCGTTTTGTGGAAAGAGCGACAACGATTTTTCGTAATTTTCTATGGCTAATCCTGATTCTCCCTGCTTCAGGTAAGCCTCGCCAAGGTAAAGGTAGGCAAGGGCAGAATTGGGAAGCTCCGCAACGCTGATTTTAAAAACCTCGACAGCCTCCTTTATCTTCCCTTTTTGAAGAAGCCTTTTCCCCAGGATATTGAATTCCTCTTCCATCCAGTAATAGGTGCTGTCCTGCTTCAAATTCATTTCTTTATATCTCTGGAGAGCCGATTCCAATCCGGACTGTTCTATCATCTTCTCCAGATACTGCGCTGCTGATTCCCTGCCCTCGAATTCCCTGAATCTTTCGTTCAATATGTCCCTTAGAGCCTCCAGCTCGCTGCCCGGGAAAAAATCAGAGTGACCGGGTATCACCAGCTTTATCTTTTTCTCCTGCCGTAACACCTGATTAATAGAAGAGATTAGTTCAGGGATGTCTATCATTTTATTTATGGGGAAACCGAAGCTTGATGCCGAGGTAAATATATCACCGCTGAGGAGGATTTGCTCCTCCGGTATGCAGACAAAGATATCGTTATCCGTATGGGCATTTCCGCCGCAATAAATCAGCTTTAAGATCAGCCCGCCCAGGTCCAGACTCA
>JAOUFL010000085.1 GCA_029858245.1 Candidatus Zixiibacteriota bacterium | reverse complement strand
AATAGTCTGAATAGAAATGGTATGGTGACCCTGGCAGGTTCTGGTTTTCTCATTACAGAATTCATCTTAAGTCAAAAAACACCCCGGCTTTCACCGGGGTGAAGGTGGTATATTAGCTATAAGAAATCTTATACCCTTATCATATTTTACCAATTATATCAAACATTGGCAGATACATTGAGATAAGGATTCCACCAACTACTACCCCCATAAAAATGATTACTACTGGCTCGATCATAGAGGTTAAAGTAGAAACTGCTGCATCAACTTCTTCCTCATAAAAATCCGCAATTTTGTTAAGCATATCGTCAAGACCACCGGTCTTTTCTCCTACTGAGATCATCTGGGTTACCATAGGAGGAAACACACCAGTTTCTTTCAGAGGCTGGGTGATAGTCTCACCTTCCGCAATGGAGAGAACAGATTTTTTAATAGCCTCCTGGATAACTCTATTACCAGCAGTTTTGGCAGTGATATCAAGAGCATCCAGAATCGAGACTCCGGAAGAAATCAGCGTGCCCAGGGTACGAGTAAACCTGGAAATTGCGCTTTTTCTTAACAGGCTACCTATCAAAGGTAACCTCAGAAGTATCTTATCCACTGTTAAGTGGCCCTGGTCGGTTTTAATATAGAACCTGAATCCAATAGCTAAAAGTGCTAAAAGTATCAATCCAGTTAAAGAGTTGTTCCTGAGAAAAGCACTCAAATCCATGACGAATTTAGTGGGTCCAGGCAGTTCAGCACCCACCCCTTGAAACATCTTGGCAAAAACAGGTACGATAAAAGTAAGCATGGCAAAGGTAACAAAAATGGCTACCGTAAGGATTAACGATGGATAGACAAGTGCACCTCTTACCTTGCGAACCAGAGCATCGGCTTTCTCACGATAGCTTGCCAGCCTTAAAAGTATAGAATCTAATGCTCCACCTATCTCGCCTGCATCTACCATATTGACATAAAGGTCATCAAAGATTTTCTTGTGTTTGGACAGTGCCTCGGACAGCGTAGTGCCACCCTGTACACTTTCCTTAATCTCTCCAACCACCCTTCTGAGCTCAGCTGAATCACTTTGCTGAGCCAGTATCTCCAAACACTGGACCATGGGAAGTCCTGCTCCTATCATAGTGGCAAACTGCCTGGTAAACCTTGAGATCTGAACTTTTTTAACCCTGCCTCGACCAAAGTTGAGTTTAATGCCTGAGGATTTCCTTATCACCGAGGAGACTAAAATCTTATTACTCCGCAGGAGCTTTTCAAGCTCATTCCTGTCCCTGGCTTTAAGCTCTCCTGATACAGTAGTTCCTGCCAGAGTCTTTCCTTTATATTCGAAGAGTGGCAATTTGATCCTCCTTTAAATCTAATGATTATACATAATTAACTGATGTCTGTTTTTTAGATAAGGTCTCATTTAATTCCTGTGGATTTGAACTTCTTCCCATAGCATCTCCAATGGTTATCTTATGGGATAGATAATGTTCTGCCAGGGATTGGTTCATGGTCTTCATACCATATTTCTGACCAGCCTGCATCATCGAGTAGAGCTGGTGGATTTTGTCATCCCGAATCAAAGCTCTAATAGCTGGAGTACAAATCATTATCTCCAAAGCCAAGACCCTGCCCCCACCAATCTTGGGAATCAACTGCTGGGTTACCACCGCCTGCAGTACAAAAGATACAGTCACACGGACCTGCTCCTGCTGATTAACCGGGAATACGTCTATTATTCTGTTTATCGATTCCATACAGGAGTTTGTATGTAAGGTAGCAAAAGCTAAGTGACCGGTCTCGGATATATTTAATGCTGCCTCCATAGTCTCTAAATCCCTCATTTCTCCGATAAGCACGACATCCGGATCTTCCCTTAAAGCATATTTTAAGGCGGAAGCAAAAGAAGGTGTATCAGAGTAAACTTCTCTCTGGTTTATAAGAGAGCAGTTATGCCGATGTAGATATTCGATCGGATCCTCAATGGTAATGATATGACAGTGTCTTTCTTTATTTATTTTATCAATCAAGGTAGCCAGGGAAGTGGATTTTCCCATACCGGTTGGTCCGGTTATTAGAACCAGGCCTCTCGGAATAGATGCGAAATCAGCTACCACCTTGGGTAAACCCAATTCCTCGAAACTGGGTACGTGGTGTGGTATCATCCTCAAAGCTACAGCAACGTTACCCCTTTGCATAAAAACGTTACACCTGAATCGGCTAAGGTTCTCTATTCCAAAGGAGAGGTCTAATTCACTTTTCTCCTCAAACTTCTGACGTTGCTTTTCATTCATTATGGAATAGCCCAGCTTTTTGGTTTCCTCAGGAGTCAGAATATCATAATTGGTTTTCACCAGCTTGCCATCAATACGTAGCTGTGGAGGACTTCCCACAGTCAGGTGAAGGTCAGAGGCGTTTTTTTTCACCATTGCTTCCAGAAGCTCTCTTAATCCAACCATAATTTCTCCAGATATTTTGTTTTTTGAAAGGTTGATTTTTTAGTCTTATATTATCTTTTACTATTATCGACTTTCAGAAAAAATTCTTTATTGAAACTGAGGGAAAAGAAGATTCCAAGCAGTTTGTTAAGTAATTATATTTTAAGGAGTTGGCGTTGAATGGGATTCAAATCCAGAGGACGAAATCTTTTAAGATCATTTTAAGGGTATAGTTACTTATTACACGTTGGTTTTTATATCTAAAAATTATTACCATTGCAATGTTTCTCATCCATTTTTTGGGGTATCTTGGTATAAGTGTGGGGACAGAACGTTGTTATATCCTGACTTGTTTCTTGATTTATCGTAGTAAAATAGTCCAATGAATTAAGCCACTATAGTTTTTTCTTGAAGACAAAATTTAATACGTCCTGCATTAATCAGGTCACTGCAATTTTTCATCGAGCATAATAGCCGGTTCTACGATAACTACACCAAATTTCCTATTATGGTCTTTTTTAACGGTTGGAGCTGTTCATTTGAATAGATATTTTTGTTTACATCTCCATCGTTTAAGCTTAGATTTTATAATTATGATACAAAAGAAAGTAGCTATATTTACTGTGGGATGTAAGCTTAACCAGTATGAGTCCGAATGGATGGGAGAGAGCCTGGAAAAGTACGGATTTAAAAGGGTTGATTTTTCAGAAAAAGCTGATATATATCTGATTAATACCTGTACGGTTACCTCCCAAAGCGATTATTCCACAAGACAGGCTATTTATAGGGCTTTCAGAAAATCACCTGATTCCCGGATAGTTACAGTAGGTTGTTATTCCGCGCTGGAACCCGAGTACCTCGAAAATCTACCGGGAGTCAGTCTGGTGCTGGGAAACGAGGAGAAAAAAAGTATTGGGAAGATAATTCTGGAGAGATTGTATAATGAAAAACCAGAGATACAAGAGGAAAAATTCAGAGTTGAAGGTCGGTTTAAACATACCCGTGCTCTGGTGAAAATTCAGGATGGATGTAATCAGACCTGTGCCTACTGTGTTGTTCCAAAAGTAAGGGGAAGGGAATGGTCCAGAAATGCAGATGAGATTGTAGAAGAAATAACAGGTCTAAGGGAGAGAGGATTCAAAGAAGTAGTTCTCACTGGCGTTCATACAGGTAAATATGCGTATAATAGCATTAATCTCTCAGCTCTTTTACAGAAAATTCTGAAAGAGTCCAGGATAGAAAGAGTGAGGTTGAGTTCAATAGAACCCGGGGAAATTGATGATGAACTGATAAGAATTATGGCTGAAAACAGCAGAGTATGTTCTCATTTCCATATTCCCTTACAGTCTGGCAGTAACAGGATTCTGAGTAAAATGAACAGAGAATACAGGGTAGAAGAGTATAGAAATTTAGTTGAAAAACTCTCCCGGAAAATCGAGGGGATAAGCCTTGGTGCTGATGTGATAGCTGGATTCCCGGGAGAAAAAGAGGATGATTTTGAGAAAACCTGTGGATTTATTCAATCGATACCCTTAGCTTACCTGCATGTCTTTAGTTATTCTGACAGAAAAGGTACTCTGGCTTCTGAAATGACTGATAAAATTTCTCCTCAGATGATTAAAAAAAGAAGCAGGATTTTACATCAGACAGGGAAGGAGAAATGGGAAAAACATCTTGATAGTTTTATTGACAGAGAAATGGAGATTTTAGTTGAAAACAACAAAGATAAAAACTCTAACAGATTAATCGGGATGACAGGGAATTACATGCGAGTTCTTATAGAGAATAAAGAGGATTTTAAAAATAGGCTATTGACCATAAAGGTGAAAGAAAGAAAGGATAAATATCTGGTGGGGGAGATAATATATGGATAATTATTATAACGAGATAAAATTAGTGTCCCCTGGTTCTTTAACTAAATTAGTTGGAAATTATTTAGTGGAAAACGGGTACAGAGGTTATATTATAGAGGAGGGTAAAAAAGGTAGTTGCATTTTAAGAGGATTTCTTAAAAATAGAACAAATGTGCTGGCGCTGGATATCGATCCTGTTGCTATAGAGAATGCATGGTAAAATATTATTAAGAACAAAACTGAAAAAATAGTTGATTTAAGAGAAGGGACTTTAGATAATAACATAGAGGGAGGTGTCTTTGCTATAGTTATGACTAATCTGACAGGTGCCGAGATAATGAAGCTTTTTACGAAGATGAATAGAGTTTTAAAAAAAGGAGGAAATTTTATTTTATCTGGTATTCTGGGTGAAGGAAAAAAACAGATGGAAAGCTTCCTTCTGTCAGAAAAAAATATATTAATAAAAGAAATCATGCAAGAAAAAGGCTGGATTTGCCTGGTACTGAATAAAACCCGAGAAGAGTGAGAAAAGTGATTACATATTTTTATGTCGAGCCCCAGAATGTTGATAAAGACCACCTCAAAATTATGGGGGATGAGGCTAAACATATTACCCTGGTTTTAAGAAAAGGTAAAGGAGAGGTTATTGAGGTAGTTAACGGAGAGGGTATAAAATACCAGGCTCGTATTTCAGAAACAGGTAAAGACCAGATAATAGCAGTGGTCCTTAATAAAACGAGAAAAGAAAACGAACCTATCGTCTATCTAACTTTAGCCCAGGCTTTGATCAAAGGGGTGAGGATGGATTTCTTAATCGAAAAGGTAACGGAGATTGGAGTCTCCTCCTTCATACCCCTGATAACAGAGAGAAGTATGATAAAATTGTCGAAGGAAGGTAAGGGATTTAACCGTTTAAATAGATGGAAAAGAATAGCCATAAGCAGTATGAAGCAGTCTTTACGTTCAATACTTCCTGATATTCAGAAACCAGTTTTATTCCAGGACATTTTAACCAGAGCTAAGGATTATGATTTAGCGCTTATAGCCTGTCAGAGTAAAAAGTCAAAGTCAATCAAGGAGATTTTTGAGTCAAGCAAAATATATAAAAAGGTTTTGATTATAGTAGGTCCCGAGAGTGGATTTTCTCAAGAGGAGTTAGAAAAGGCATTCATTGGTGGAATTATACCGATTACTCTGGGACAGAGAAGATTACGTTCTGAGACTGCAGGATTTGTCTTTTCTTCACTGGTTTTGCACGAATTGGAGGATTTAGGGTAATTCGATTAAAAAAACAGAATTCATAGTTACTTTATGTTTTTGCAAGCTTTTAAAAATTAAAGAATTAGGAATACTAATAAGTCACAGGTCAAATGTTAATTTAAGAAGAGAATATAATCCAGTTTGATAAATAAACAACTTAAAATCTTGTAAGTTTAAGTTAGATAACAAGTAAAATAAATGTATCATATAAGACATTTCAACCTGTTCATTTAAGTTTGTTATCTTAAGAGATAAGTGTCCGACATTTTCAAAAATATTGTAATAACAAATTTTTTCTTGACAAAATTAGTATATTTTATATATAATAATAAACTTAGAGGATATATGAAAAAAATTTATATAACATATAATACGGAGAGAAAGGGGGTTAGAATGAGATGACCGTAGTCAGAATTCGGGATAATGAAAGTTTCGAGAAAGCTCTTCGTCGCTTTACTAAATCCTGCGAAAGAGCTGGTATACTTGCAGATGTGAGAAAGCACCAGCATTTCGAGAAACCCTCTGAGAAGAGGAAAAGGAAAATGGCTGCAGCCAGACGTAAAAGCAGACGCAGACTAATAGAGGAATCAACCCTGGGTAGTTAATGGATCTCAAACAAAGAATAATCCAGGATATGAAATCAGCTCAGAAGGCGGGTGAAAAACTCAAATTGAGTCTCACCCGCCTTCTGAAATCAGACATTCAATACAAAGAGATCGAGAAAGGTGAGGAGCTTTCTGAAGAAGAAATACTTGAGGTTCTTTCATACGCTGCTAAAAAGCATCGTGATTCAATCGAGCAATTCAAAAGAGGCAACAGGGAAGATCTGGTTAATCAGGAGGAGGAAGAGCTTAAGTTAATTCTGGAATATCTGCCGCAACAGTTAAACCAAATAGAAATTGAAAAATTGGTCGAAGAAATTATTTCCGAGGTGAAGGCTGAAGGCGAGAAGGACATTGGCAAGGTAATGAAAGCGCTTATGCCCGGAATAAAAGGCAGGGCAGATGGTAAAATGGTTAAACTCCTGGTTACAAACAAATTAAAAACCAGCCAGGAATGAAAAGAGATATCAAATTCATAGGCAGAACGTCACTCTTGAATTTTAAAGAGTGACGTTTTTTTGTGAGAAAAAGACTTGCTAAGTTAGTTTCTGGAGTTAAATTATGTAAGATAAGTCCAAGATTAATTCAGTGTGTAATGATAGTTTTTGAATTGAGTTTTAAGGCAAGGTAATAAATAGTTAAATTTGAAGGGAGGGAGTTATGAACTGGATTGATTATGTTTTAATAGCGCTGCTTGTGGTAGCAGTTTTTATTGGCTCAAAACGCGGGTTTTTCAGCGGCATGATGGGAATAATTGGTCTTATCCTGGGGGTTATCGTTTCGATTAATTATGTTGATCTAGTAACCTTAAGGGTTTTGTCTAATATGAAAGTATCGCCGGTGGTAGTCTCTTTTTTCAGCCTGATTATTGTTTTTGCTCTAGTATATCTGTTAGTTAAACTTTTAGGTTTTTTGTTCTATAAGGTTGCTTCTTTAAATCCATTAGGAAAGATTGATAAATTCGGAGGAATGGTTTTTGGGGTTATTCAGGGATGGATTTTACTGGGATTCGTCCTGATCCTGTTGATCTTTCCTCCTCTGCCTCTTAGTTTGACCAATAAGATTGATGCCTCTTTTCTGGGACCTTTGATCAGGGGTTCAGTTCCCTTGATCTATCAGGAATCATCTTTTTTACATCCCAGGAGAAGTTCATTTGTGAATAAATTGAAAGTGGCTTTGATTCAGGAATCTCCAGAGGGAGTTAAAAGTCCCTGGGAATCTCTGGGAAGAACTCCACCCCGCAGAACTAACCGGGCAGAGATAATTATTCAGGATCTGGAGGAGTATTTCGGACAAGGGGAATAATTCTTAGATATTATTTAGTTAATCGCCTTTAAAAATCTACCAGCTCCTGTTCGCCTGACTTGAGAACCCTTAAACATTAGAAGATTTATATATCCTTTGGATGAACATACCTTAAAAGTATTAGAATTCGATAAGATAAAAAGGATTTTAGAATCGAAGTGCCTCTCAGATTTAGGCAAGAAAAAGGTTTCCTCGCTAAATCCCGTTTCCGAGGAAACACTGATTCTGAAATGGCAGAGGGATACAACCGAGCTTAAAGAGATTTTACAATTCGAGGAGAAATTTCCACTATACAGAATCCCTGATCTATCGGTATATTTTAAAAAAGCAGAAATAACTGGTAGTTATCTGGAGCCGGATTGCTTTTTAAAAATTGAGGAAATGCTCAAACTCTGCCGGAAGCTACTCAAGTTTATTCAGGAAAAGGAAAAAAAATACCCGCAGATAAGCTCAATTGTTTTTCAACTCAAACCATTTGACGAGCTTTCTTCTGCCATAAATAAATCCATAGATTTCTCAGGGGAGATAAGAGATAACGCTACCAGGGCTCTTTTTTCCATCAGGCAGGAGAAGAATACCAATCGAGAAAGGATTTTAGACAAATTACATAATATTCTGAAGAAGAAGAAAGGCGAAATTCAGGAAGAGGTTATTACCTTAAGAGAAGGAAGATATGTAGTTTCAGTTCCTATGGAGGAGTTTCAAAAAAGCAAAGGCATTGTGCACGACCGTTCCGGTTCAGGAGCTACGTTCTTTGTCGAGCCGCTGGCAGTTGTGGAACTTAACAATCGACAGAGAGAATTGGAAATTGAGGAAAAAAATGAAGTCGAGAAAATTTTGAAAAAGATCACCTCTATGGTAAGGGAAAACTTATATGATCTCAATACCTCATTGGAGACAATAGCCGAGCTCGATTTCATCTATGCCAAAGCGCTTATATCCTTAAGTTACAAAGGGAACGAGCCAAAATTCAATTCCGAAGGCTATGTTAATTTAAAGAATGCACGACACCCGCTTTTATATCTTTCTGGTGCTATTCCCCAGGACCAAATTGTTCCTCTTTCCTTGGAAATAGGTAAAACCTTCAGAATCCTGATAATTACCGGACCCAATACAGGGGGAAAAACAGTTGCCTTAAAAACAGTTGGCATTACGGCTCTTTTAGCTCAATCCGGGCTTCATATCCCGTCTGACTCAAGCTCTACGCTTCCGATTTTCGAGAAGATATTTTCCGATATAGGTGATGAGCAGTCCATAGAAATGTCATTATCCACTTTTTCCTCTCATATAAGTCAGATAATCAAAGCCCTGAAAAATTCAGATGAAAATTGCCTGGTTCTCCTGGACGAGTTAGGTGCTGGAACCGATCCCAAGGAAGGCGCAGCTTTAGCTGAAGCTATCATTTCAGAGTTTCTCAGGAGTAAAGCGCGGACGATTATCACCACTCATCAGGGAGTTTTGAAAACCTTATCAAAGATTCATCCTGAAGTGGAGAACGCCTCATTGGAATTTGACAGGGAAAGCCTAATACCAACGTTCAGGTTTCATATCGGATATCCTGGTGGTAGTTATGGAATAGACATAGCCAGAAGATTGGGAATGCCAGAAGGTATCATTCAAAAATCATCAGAGTTATTAGGTACACAGGAAAGAGATCTTGGTATTCTCATTGAAGAGTTGGAAAAGAACCTAAAGGTGGTCAGGGATAATAGAAAATCGCTTGATGAACAAAAGAGGTTCTCGGAAGAGTTATTAAATCTCTATAAGGACAGGATGAAAAAACTTGAAAAGAGCGAAAAGGAACTCAAGACTAAAGCCCTCAAGGAATCCAGGGAATTAATAGATAAAACCAGGATCGA
>JAOUFL010000084.1 GCA_029858245.1 Candidatus Zixiibacteriota bacterium | reverse complement strand
AATTAAATCTCCTACCTTAACGTTATAAGAAGGTATATTCACTATTCTGTTGTTCACCTTAAGATGCCGGTGACTGACCAGCTGTCTTGCCGATTTGCGTGAAGGAGCAAATCCCAGCCGATAAACCAGGTTATCCAGCCTGCATTCCAGTATCTGCAGCAGTTTTTCACCCGTAACACCTTTCTCCTTGGCTGCCTTGAGGAAGCAGTTTCTAAATTGTTGTTCCAGAAGCCCGTAGATCCTTCTTAGTTTCTGTTTCTCCCTCAAACGTAATCTGAACTCTGAACCCTTTCTGCGCGAATCCTGTCCGTGTTCACCCGGAGCATAACCCCTTTTGTCCAGAGTGCATTTATCGCCGGAGCATTTACTGCCTTTCAGAAAGAGCTTTTCTCCTTCCCTTCTGCAAATCTTACAATCTGCCGCAATATATCTTGCCATCTTCTCTCCTTACTGACTTAATCTCCTGTAATTTAAATGCTCTTTATTGATTGATATTTACTTCTCAAACTCTTCTTCTCTTGGGTGGTCTGCATCCGTTATGCGGTATCGGGGAAACGTCTTTTATTGACGTGATCTCCAGACCCGCAGTCTGTAACGACCTTATAGCGGATTCCCTGCCTGAACCCGGACCCTTGACCCACACCTCTACCTTTTTCATACCCAGCTCTATTGCCTGCTTGGCTGCAGTGTTGGCAGCTATCCCGGCGGCAAAGGGCGTACTTTTCTTGGAGCCTTTGAAACCGGTTTTGCCAGCCGAGTTGCCTATAATTACGTTTCCTTTGGTATCGGTTATGGTTATGAGGGTATTGTTAAAGGTTGCCTTGATATGGGCAATGCCAACGGCTTCAGCTTTTTTGTGTTTTTTCTTTATCGGCTTTTTTTCTTTCTCTTTCTCTGACACGCGTTTCTCCTTGGTCTAAAGCTTTATTTATGAACTGCACTTTTCTCGGCTTTTCTTGTTCCGATGGTTTTCTTGGGTCCCTTTCTGGTACGGGCATTGGTTTTGGTTCTCTGTCCCCTGACCGGAAGCCCGCGACGATGTCTAAGCCCGCGGTAAGAGCCTATATCTATTAATCTCTTCACGTTCATCATCACTTCGCCTCGCAGGGCACCCTCCACCTTATATTCGGTCTCGATAACCGATCTCAGCTTGGCAACATCCTCTTCAGTCAGGTTTTTGACCCTCGTATCCGGATTGACTTTGGTTTTCTGAATAATCTTTTTAGCCGAGGAAGGACCGATTCCAAAAATATAAGTCAGCCCGACCTCTATTCTTTTATCCTTTGGTAAATCAACACCTGCAATTCTTGCCAACTTAAACCTCCTTAATGTTCTTTTTTATTATCTCATACTTCAGAATTTTCAACTACTTCCTATAAAATCATTTTTACCTAATATCCTTTGATTATTTCTTTTAACCACAAAAGGAGATTCTACAATATCATAAAGCCATGTTACTGCGAAAAGGGAAACACCAATAAATGCAATAGCATCTACTCCTCCACTACTACTAGTGTTATTATCAGGCATGCTTGCTAATCCTGCTAAAAATATTAACCCTGCCCCAATCACCTCACCGACCACTAAGAAGGCCCCAGTTTTTGGCTTACCTGCATAAAAATGCCCTGCTCCATGAACGATAAATCCCGGTAGTATTGCGTAGAACAAAGCTTCTCTTGGATCTTTTAATTTCAAAGAATCAGGGGATTTATTATCTTTATATGCCAAATCTTCATTTGTAGATTGCATGGTATATAAGTAACTCAGAGAGTTACTCTTCAACGATAATTTCATAGCCTGTAGAACAGGCTTATTCGATTCAGAGAAAACGATAGTTTCCTCTGCTAATACCGAACTTGAGCTAACAAGAACAGTTAATAAAATTAATGTTATTAAAAATATCTTTCTCATCTTTACGACACAAGTTCATTATGTTTTTTTACAACCTTTGGAGCTCCAATCATATCATACATCCAAGAACCTGCAAACAAAATCAATCCACTCAATCCAACAAAATAATCTTTATCTGTATCTTCGGATTCAATTTCACCCATCCCAAGATAGATTGAATAAGATACCAAGGCAATTCCTGCCAACTCCGTAACAAACAATAATGCTGCAGTTTTTTCTTTTCCAGCATAAAAATGACCAACTCCATGCACAATAAATCCCGGCACAGCAGCATAGAACAAAGCCGTATTGGGATTCTTAAGTTTTAAAGAATCTGATTTACTATAATCCCGAAAAGTCAAATCTCTCTCTTCAGATTGAAATGTATATAAGTAACTCAGAGAATTACTCTTCAACGATAACTCCATAGCTTGCAGAACAGGCTTACTTGATTCAGAGAAAACGAAAGTCTTCTCCGCCAATACCGAGCTTGAGCTAACAAGAACAGTTAATAAAATTAATGTTATTAAAAATATCTTTCTCATCTTTACGACACAAGTTCATTGTGATTTTTTACTACCTTTGGAGCACCAATCATATCTGCTACCCAAGACCCAACGAATAGAGTAACTCCAAAAAACTCATGTAACTTTCCATCATTAGAAGAATCATTTTCAGATTGCTCTCCAAGACTACTACTCAATGCACCCCAATATAAAAGGCCAGCACCTAATAACTCCATTCCAAATAAAAACATGCCTCTTCCAGGCTTACCAGCATAAAAATGACCTGCTCCATGCACCACAGAACCAGGCACCAGGGCAATCACAAAAGCTGTGGTGGGTGATTTTAAGTTCGCAGGTTTAGACCTATCCCTTAGCTTAAACAACGTATCACCCGAACTTATTCCCTGAGCATATAAATAATCAAAAGAATTATTCTTCACCGACAATTCCATAGCTTGCACGATATTTTCATTCGAGTGTGAAAAAGTAATAGTATTCTCCGCTTTCACAACATCAGACCCGATAATAAGAATAGCCAACACCGAAAAAACTAAATTCAACTTCTTCATAATAGCTATAATTACCCCTGTCTCTGCTTGTGTTTAGGATTCTTGCAGAGAATCCTTATCACACCTTTCCTTTTCACAACCTTACACTTATCACATCTAACCTTAACCGAACTCCTGACCTTCATTTTCTCACCTCATTAAACTCTAATCTTTTAACCTTTAGACTTTTTTTACTTATTTGTATCTATAAACTATCCTGCCCCTGGAAAGGTCATAAGGCGAAAGCTCGATTGTTACCTTGTCTCCCGGCAGTATCTTTATAAAATGCATCCTCATCTTGCCGGAAACGTGAGCCAGAACCACATGACCGTTCTCCAGCTCTACCCTGAACATAGCATTGGGCAGAGGCTCCAGCACCTTACCTTCGACCTGAATAGGTTCTTCTTTAGGCATATACGACTTCAAGGACCGTAAATTCAGCCCTCGAGAGTCAGAATGTCACCTCCATTGCTGGTTATAGCTATAGTATGCTCAAAATGAGCAGAAAGCATCCCGTCACCTGTAACCACTGTCCAGTTATCCTTCAAAGTTTTTATCATATAAGTACCCGCATTAACCATAGGCTCGATTGCCATAGTCATCCCATTTTTTAAAAGCATCCCCGTGCCCGGAACGCCGAAATTGGGAACATTAAGCTCATCCTCGTGCATTCTCCTTCCAATACCGTGGCCGGTAAGCTCTCTCACCACAGAATAACCATTACTCTCCACCAGACTCTGCACGGCAAAAGAGATATCCCCTATGCGATTCCCGGAGCGCGCCTGAGCAATCCCTGCCTCCAGCGAATTTCTGGTAACCTCCATAAGCTTTTTTGCCTCCGGAGAAACCTCTCCCACAGGAAAAGTCCTGGCACCATCTGCATAAAAACCATCTTTTAAAACACCAACATCCACAGAAACAATATCTCCTTCCCTGAGAACTCTCTTACCCGGTATCCCGTGAACCACTTCCTCATTCACGGAAACGCAGATATTACCGGGAAATCCTCTATAACCCTTGAACGCCGGTATGGCGTTTTTACTCCTGATTAACTCCTCTGCCCAGCAGTCAAGCTCTATAGTCTTTATTCCCGGTTTTATCTTCTCCTTTAAATAGCTTAAGGTTGAAGCCACGATACTTCCATTCTGCCGGATTATGTTTATCTCTCTTTGAGATTTAAGCTCGATCATCCTTCCTTATAATTTGCAATATTTCCTTCAAAACTAAATCCTTATCCCTGCCTCCGTCTATTTCAATTAACCTGTTCTGCTCCCGGTAATAAACTTCCAGGGGCTGGGTTTGTTTTTCATACACTTCCAGTCGGTTTAAAATAACCTCATTCCGGTCATCCATCCTCTGAACCAGCTCACCACCGCACAGGTCACATTTCCCCTCCTTTTCGGGAGGTCTGGTCTCAAGATTATAATCTGCTCCGCAAAACTCGCATATCTGTCTGGCTGAAAGCCTGCTCAATACAACCTCGGGTGAGACGCTGAGCTTGATGACCAGGTTAATCCGTTTATTTATTCCTTCCAATAACCTATCCAGGTCCTTAGCCTGAACCAGTGTTCTGGGAAAGCCGTCCAGCACAAATCCATTTTCACAATCATCTTCCTGCAGTCTTTTTTTTATCGCTTCAAGAACCAGCTCATCCGGCACCAGCTCTCCCTTAGCCATATAGACCCTTACTTTCTCTCCCAGCGCGGTTAGTTTTTTTACTTCCTCCCTTAACATATCTCCCGTGGAGATATGCGGAATATCTAAATTCGAGGAAAGCAACTTTGCCTGTGTCCCTTTCCCTGCACCGGGTGCTCCTAACAGTATAAAATTCAATTTAGAATCTTCCCTTTATCCTGCCCTTCTTCATAAAGCCGTCGTAATGTCTCATAATCAGGTGGGATTCTATCTGCTGCAGGGTATCCAGGGCAACTCCGACCAGGATCAGTATGCTGGTTCCTCCGAAATAGAAATTCACGTTCATCTGCTTCATCAGAAAGTATGGAAAGATCGCAATAAGGGCAAAAAAGATCGCACCCGGTAAGGTGATTCGGGTCAGAACTCTATCTATATACTCGGAGGTTCTCTTGCCGGGTCTTATTCCCGGAATAAACCCTCCGTATTTTCTCATATTATCCGCCAGGTCCACCGGGTTGAAAACGATGGCAGTATAAAAATATGCAAAGAATATGATCAGCATCCCGAAGACGAATGAATAAAGAAAAGTCCCCTCGTTGAACATCGCGGTGATACTGACCATCAGCTCACTGCCGGGGAAAAACGAAGCTAAGGTTGTGGGTGCAAACATTATCGATTGTGCAAAAATTATGGGGATGATGCCGGCTGCATTAACCGAGAGCGGTATATGCGTGCTCTGTCCACCGTACATTTTTCTGCCCACCACCCTTTTGGCATACTGTACCGGAATTTTCCTCTGAGCACGGGTTACCAGAACGGTTGCCGCTATAACGCCTACCATCAAAGCGATAATAATTACCTCGGAGAAAATGTTTCTCCGCCCGGCTAAAAGATTCAGCACTTCATCATATATGGCATTGGGAAAACGCGCTATTATCCCTATGAAAATTATCAGGGAGATACCGTTGCCTATCCCTTTATCCGTTATCTGCTCACCCAGCCACATTATGAATATGGTGCCGGAGGTAAAGGTGAGCATGGTCAGCAGACGAAATCCCATCCCGGGATTGGTGACTGCATACCTGCCGCCTATATTAATGCTTTCGAGAAAAAGTGAGGTTGCCATAGCCTGAACGGCGGCAATCAAAACCGTTCCGTATCGGGTGTACTGGGTAATTTTTCTTCTACCCTCTTCCCCCTCCTTCTGCAATTTCTGAAAATATGGAATTACTGCACCCAGAAGCTGCATGATAATCGAGGCTGAGATATAGGGCATTATGCCGAGCGAGAATATAGTCGCTTTGGCAAAAGCACCACCCGCGAACATATCGTACAAACCGAAAAGCGATCCCCGGGCTTGCTTGAAAAACTCACCCAGGGCTGCAGCATCGACTCCGGGTGTAGGGACATGCGCCCCTATCCTGTAGATAACCAGTATCCCCAGAGTGAATAAAATCCTTTTCCTCAGCTCCGGGATCTTGACAATGTTTTGAAAGGCTTTGATCATTTTATCAACTCGGTCTTACCGCCTGCAGCCTGAATCTTCTCCCTGGCGCTCTGGCTGAAAGCCTGTGCCTGAATGGTTACGGAATAATCTATTTTCCCCTCGCCCAATATTTTCACCGGCAGGTTCAGACTCTTGATCAGGCCAACATTCTTCATCACCAGCGGGCTAATAAGCTCCAGCCTGCCGCACTTTTCAAGCGATCCTAAGTTTACGATCTGATATTCTTTTTTCCGAAATGAGGTAAAACCTCTCTTGGGAATTCTTCTTTGAATGGGCATCTGCCCACCCTCATACCGGGGATGAACCTTCCCGCCGGAACGAGCTTTTAAACCTTTATGTCCCCTGGTAGAGGTCTTACCATGACCTGAGCCAGGACCTCTGCCAATCCTTTTACGTTTTTTAGTCGCCCCGCGAACCTTTTTAAGCTCACCTAATCTCATAAATCCAGTCCTTGATTACCTTTCCACCTCTTCGACTTTCAGCAGATGTTTTACCTTCAAAATCATACCTCTTATCTGAGGTGTATCCTTATGATATACTGTCTGATTAAGCTTTTTTATTCCCAGAGTTCTAACCGTTACCTTCTGAGATTTTTTACATTTGATAGTACTTCTTATCTGGGTAATCTTGAGCTCTTTTGCCATAAAATCAAATCTCCGGATTAGGATGCCTTCTCTTTTAATTCATCTTTTTGCAAATATTTTTTTATCAGCAGAAGCCCTGCCAGGGTTGCCCTGACTACATTGTGAGGATTGGAGGTACCGAGAGATTTGGTTAAAATGTCCTGTACTCCTGCAGCTTCCAGAATTGCTCTAACCGGACCGCCTGCAATCACTCCCGTACCTGCGGAAGCTGGCTTCATCACAACTCTGGCAGCTCCATATCTGCCGATTATAGGGTAGGGAATTGTCCCGTCTTTAATGGGAATTTTGACCATATTCTTTTTGGCAAACTCCGTGCCTTTGGTTATGGCTGCGGAAACTTCACCGGCTTTACCCAGTCCAACGCCGACTTTTCCCTTCTTATCACCTACCGTTACCAGGGCAGTAAACCCGAATCTCTTACCTCCTTTAACCACTTTGGCAACACGATTAATGTAGATTACTTTTTCCTCGAATTGTAATTCGTCTGTTTCAAAATCCATTCACTGACCTCTTTATTAAAATTTCAAGCCACCTTCCCTAGCACCTTCGGCTAAGGCTTTTAAACGACCGTGATATATATACCTGTTTCTATCGAAAATCACTTCTACTATTCCCTTCTCTTTAGCCAGAATGGCAAGCTGTAATCCTACTTTTCTGGCTATTTGAGTTTTGGTAAGTTTCTCGGTCATCTCTTTTTTTAAGACAGGGCACACGCTCGATGTTCCCAGAATAGAACTCTGGGAGAGATCGTCAACCAGTTGAGCATAAATATGTTTCAGGCTCTTATATACAGTCAGGCGCGGTCTATTGGGAATACCCCTGACTTTTTTCCTTACCCTCTTCTGCCTTCTTAGCGAAGCGATTTTTTTTATTTGCGTTTCATAACTCATATAAAATAAATACCCTTATAAGATTTATGGATAAATGTTTCTTATCCGGCAGCTGCTTTTCCAGCTTTTTTGCGAACCTTCTCCTCCTCGTATCTAATGCCCTTTCCTTTATATGGTTCAGGTGGTCGAAATGACCTGAGTTTTGCAGCAACCTGACCCACCAGTTCCTTGTCGGCTCCGGAGATTACAATTTTGGTAGGGGTTTCAACTGTTATTTTAATACCCTCCGGCGGTTTAAAAAGTATAGAATGCGAAAATCCCAGATTAAAAGAGACTTTGTTTCCCACCGGCTCAGCTTTGTAACCGACTCCTACTATGGTAAGGGTTTTTTTGAATCCCTCGCTTACTCCCTTTACCATATTATTTATCAAAGCCCGGGTAAGCCCGTGTAATGATTTCTCCAGCTTGCTGTCAGATTTTCTTTTCACCAGTACTTTATTATCCTCCAGAAGTATCTCCATAGCAGGATGAAACCTCTTAACCAGTTTTCCCTGCGGACCGCTTATCGTTACTTCGTGCTTCGAGACTTCCGCCTTGACTCCCCCGGACAATATCACTGGATTTTTACCAACTCTCGACATCTAAGCTCCTTAAATATAATTATCTAATGTGACAGATAACCTCTCCGCCAATCCCCTTCAAGCGAGCATTATCGTCAGTCATAATACCCATTGAGGTAGAAAGGATGAAAAATCCGAACTCCCTGCTGATTTTCTTCAACTTATCTTTATCATAATAAATACGCAGGCCAGGTTTGCTGATACGCTTTAGTCCGTAAACATTTGATTTTCCCTCGGAATCATAACTCAAGTAGAGTCTTAAGATGTTCTGTTTATTATCCTCAACCTCTACCTGCTTTCTGATACATCCATTTTCCTGCAGAATTCTGGCTATCTCTTTTTTTATTTTTGAGCCGGGAATATCAACTGTCTTATGTTTTGCTTTATATGCGTTTCTTATTCTGGTAAGCATATCAGCAATAGGATCGGTTATTTTCATCTTACCTCCTGCACTATAATTCTACCAGCTGGCTTTGACCACACCGGGGATTTCTCCTTTATGAGCCAGCTCTCTAAAACAGATACGACATAATCCAAAATCTCTCATATAGCCTCGCGGTCTGCCACATCTACTGCACCGGTTATGTTTTCTGACCTTGAATTTCGGTTTGCGTTTGGCTTTTTCTATCATCGATGTTTTTGCCACTGTATTCTCCCTTAAATCTTTAATTACTCTTAAAAGGCATCCCTAAAGCCTTAAGAAGTTCCAGTCCTTCTTCATCGGTTTTAGCCGAGGTACAGATGGTGATATTCATCCCTCTTACTTTTTCCACCTTGTCGTAATCGATCTCTGGAAAAATCAACTGCTCTTTTATACCCAGATTGAAGTTTCCCCTGCCATCAAAAGATTTGGCTGGGATTCCTCTGAAATCCCGAATCCGGGGAATGGTGATATTCACCAGCTTGTCATAAAAATCTAGCATTTGATTTTTTCGCAAGGTAACACAGCAGGCTATAGGTGCCTTGGCTCTTAATTTAAAATTCGATATAGATATTTTCGCTCTTTTTATAATCGGTTTTTGCCCGGTTATAAGCATCAGGTCATTCAGGGCAGAATCCAGAAGTTTAACATTTTGAATGGCATCACCTACTCCTATGTTAATCACGATTTTCTCCAGCCTGGGTACCTGAAAAATATTCTTGTAACCAAATTTTTTCATAAGGACC
>JAOUFL010000284.1 GCA_029858245.1 Candidatus Zixiibacteriota bacterium | reverse complement strand
TCCCGCCTCTGGCGGGACATTCTTGATTACTTATTGGTATCCCCACGTTGCCCTCAACGTGGGGATAACCTTAATTTATCGGTGTACCCATCTTGCCTTCAAGATGAGCCATTCTCATTTCTTAACCACGAATTTCTTATCCAACACCTTCAGTTTCTCTACTATCCCGCCATACTCCAGTTCAGAATAAGGCAGCATGGCACAGCCGGAAAATCCCTGTCGTCTGATGTCTATGGCTTTTTGTGAGACAGCACTCCTGACGTAATTCCAGAAAGGCTGGTCAAAAGCATCAGCCGGTTCGGTCAGGATTCCATCTCTCATGGAAAATGCCTGAGCGGATACCACTGGAGGACCGTCGAAAAACGAGATGGTCGAATTGGCTTTCACGGGCATTAAGGGTCCCGTATGGCTTCCCCTCATAAAACCGGCTACGAAATGACCTATCCCGTAGGGAGATAATACCTCGCCGGTTGCCGGGAAACTGCCCTGAACCCGTACCAAACAGACCGGGTCATCCTTGCCGGTGTATTTACCCGCTATGTTATGCAATCTGGTTGTGCTTACTGCAGATGCCTGTTCGCCGGTGCTCCTGGAATGGATTGATTCGATTACAAATCTCTGGTTATCTCTTAAAAGAGCAGCGATATCGTAAATTTCCTCGGGGGTATTAAGCTCGATAATCCTGTCCGCATCAACATACTCGACGTCCATGATTATATACTTGAATCCCTTGCTCATACCGGGAGAAAGCAGAAGCCCTGCATTGTGCATCGGGTCGGAGAAACTTAAATAAAGCGGCAGGTTGTATGCACCGGGATCTGTTTTGTCGGCAGCAAAGAAAAGAAACGATTCATTCGGTCTTTCCTCCAGCTCGATTTCGGCAACTGCCGGTCCCATCCCTTTCACGTTGCCTGAAAAAGCATCTTTTAACAGATCCTGTCCTGCTCCATAAAGTCCCTGTTTTTTTGCTACAGCCGTACCCGCTACAAAAGCATCCCAGGCTAATTTATGGATATCGGAATTCAGCTTTCCCCTTTTATGTGTCATTAATATGGCTATGTCATCCCCGGTGGAGCTGACATAGGCATCAATTATCAATCCCTTTTTCAAGCCTTTCTCCTGAACAAAATCCTTAACGCTGTCCATCAACTTCTGGCTGGGCTTGATGTGGCCGCCTATACTGCCCACATCAGCCTTGATTACACTAACAGTTATCTTCACTTTTTCCTCCATAAGATGAGTTTGTTTTCGACTAATTATAATTATAATAATTAAAAAATCAACTATAATTTAATTTTAAATTGGATATTTTTTTGATTTTATAATAAAAGAAGAAATCCCTTAAGCAAAAAAAGTAACGCAAGGTAACTCCCATCACCCTGGAAAAGACAAAGGGACGACCCGGCGGGTCGCCCCTACAAATTCATGACCTTCTTCTACCATATTGGACGATTATCACCTCAGCAAAACCATTTTTTGTGTATTGGTATAATCCTTAGTTTTTAACTGATAAAAATATATCCCGCTTGATACCTCTCTGTTAGTGTTATCCGTTCCATCCCAGATGATATTATAATTTCCTGGTTCTGTTTCCTCATTCATCAAGGTCTTTACTAACTGTCCCTTGATATTATAAATTTTCAGGGCAACGAGGATAGTACCTTGAGCCATTAGCCGAGAACCATAAACTTTGAAGGGTATGGTGGTTGAGGAGTTGAAGGGATTGGGGTAGTTCTCTGACAATTCAAATTCTGCTGGCAGGCTTGCCTTTTCATCACTGACAAAGGCTTTGGTCTGATCATAATAGAAAGCGCCCATATCCGCAATGGTACTATCCGGGTCAAAAGGAGAGAAAGGGTCACCTGCATCGATGCAGGGAGAGGAAGCTGTAAGATGAAAGTCAGATTCTGATATATCAGCAAATAATGGATCTCTTATTATATTATAGAAGCTATCACAGGGTGTTCCGTTTAAATTAAATCCCCAGGTAGTGTCCCCTGTTCCACTAAAACCACCATTAAAATTTCCCTCAACATTTCCCCAAACATTATTGTATGCAATAAGAGGACTGAATATGTAACCCGGTAAATCAAAAACTCTTATCCCCTCAGAATTAAATGCGATGATGTTGTTAAAAATCTTAGAGTTTGGCAGTAAGGAGAAATTATAAATCCCCCCGCCATCTTGAGCATGGTTGTAGATAATAGTATTATTGTAGATCAGCGTTGTTGAAGAATCGCCGCACAATATGCCACCTCCGCCTTC